>CP139473.1:0-260000 GCA_050859015.1 Dehalogenimonas sp. | reverse complement strand
GTAACCCTCATATTCATCGGTTAAACGCCGCCAGTAGGCGATTTCTTGTGATTCCATCAAGTTTGACTCATGCGCTAACGCCTATCCCATCATAGATTCCTGTCTCTTTTCATCTTATGCGGCGTGAAGAGCCAGGACCCATTCCAAGTAATTGCCATGTTAAATATCCATGGAATATTGCCATGGCATTTATAACTTAGAATCGATACCCCGGCATCGTACTAAAGGCTTAGAACTACAAAATAATTTGACTAAGTTAGCCGTGTATACGAGCTAAGAAGAATCCAACCATCCAGATGAAAACTAAAAATGGCGAGATTTTTATTTCTCGCCCTTTTAAAAATCCTAGCTAACTAAATGGAGTCTATATGTTTGTGCTTGAGGATGTTTACAGCAGCTTGTTCAACTTTGTCAATGAGTCTGATTAAAGTTTCTGTTTCCTGCTTATCGAGGACAGAGAAAGGATCAGTCTCTTTTCGATTATCAATCCATTCGGCCAACTTCTTTTGCAATTCCTGACCCTTTGGAGTGAGTTCAATGTGAATACGATTTCGATATTTAAGGTCATTGACGAGGTTTACAGTGCCATTTTTTTTCATCCGATACAGTATTTTAGATATAGTCGGTGCATCGCGACGAATAATTTTTCCGAGACGAGTTGGCGTTATGTTATTTTCAGCTCTATATACCTCGAGGATGACGGATGCCTGTTCCCGGGTTGATTCAAAACTCTTCAATTCTTTCGATAGAATTCTGTGGGTGACCAACCTGAGCTGCTCGAGTCGAACTTCAGCTAGAATTGGTTTGATACTCCTAGAAGGAACTTTAGGAATTGATTCATCGACTGAATTATGTGGCCCTTGATCGTTTTTCAACTACTGCTCCAAATCTCATATGCCGTTTATACCTAAATTAATACTGAATCAAATGGGCGTGTCAAGTGTCTAGAAATGCGGAACAAGTGTGTCTTTCTCTTAGACTTGTCGCAATTGCATCTTTAAACAGATCTCAACCAAAATGAGCGAGGGATAATCCCTCGCTCATTTTCAGATGCCAACAGGCAGGTCTGTAATAAATATCTTCGGTTACATATTGTTGCCTGGATATCTAAACGTCTTCATTGTATATCGTAACTGGTTCGTGATCCGAATCAAGCTTGTTTCGTTCTTTTGTTGACCAATTGCCAAGTGAGTGTAAGCAGGATCAAGGCTGGTAATCCAAGAATCAACAAGCCAATCCAAGCAGCGTACGAGAACAGTTCCGACATAGCTCCGAAAAAATGTTGGATTGCAGTCAACAACAATACTGTCCCCAAAATTCCTGTCGCCCATTCATACCATTTTAATGATATGTTCCGGCTACGCAACCAATTGATCAGCAAAATTAGGCTTACAGCGAGGATAGCTCCAACGAACGCGAACAATAAAAAGTACTGCATATTCCCCTTCTTTATTTATTTTTTACTGCCGAAGAGAATTAGGATTAGTCCCATAGATGTACCATGCTTCGGGCGTATCCCACCAGGAGGATGGCTCTTTATCCAGATATCCCCACTTCATGGTTTTTTCCATGCTTGCGAAAAAGCCATTAAATAAAGAGGTGGTGGAAACGGTTGATTTAACTAAGCTATGCATGAAGCTGCCATTGGAGATGGCATTGAACGGGCAGCTACCTTTGCATGCGGCTCCACAAGCTGCTCTGACTGACATACAGGTGAAAGAATCGTTTCTCCATCCCTTATATCCTGGGATATTGTACATGACGTCAGTACCGCCATTTTGGATATCTTTGGACCAATCCTGTCCGGTAGCCGGCTCCCAACTCCGCCCTGTACCCACCTTAGCAATTGCTCCTGTAGGACAAGCATCCGCACATATGCCACAGGTGTCACAGAATTTGGTAATACCTGCGTCAGTCGGAGAGGTGAAAGCTAGAGGGAGATCGGTATAAAAGGTGGCATGTGTCCGCATCATGCCGCCAAATCTAGGTGAAACACCATTAGAACCCACGCGCGCATGTTCTTGAACGCCGCTTAAAAAGTTCCAAATGAGCGCCGGCTGCATAGAGTGTCCAAAAACTACGTGATAGCCTAAACCACGCAAAAAATTTTCAACGAAAACTTTGGCAGCGGCGACTCGTTGGTATGAAATCGATTCGGCCGGTGTACCAGCAGGGGTATAGGGGCGGCGAAGGAACTCATCGCAAGATAAGTTATGGGTCGAGATTACATATTTATGCGAAGCGGGCAAATGGAGTGTATTAGGATCCTGTGTCCTATAATACTCTGAAATCTTGTCGTCGAAGATGACTCGTTCACTTGGAGGTCCTGCTGCTCCAAACCAACTTTCGGGTGTATATTCGTATACAAAGTTTTTCGTCTTCTCGTTGAGTTCGGACGCTCCTATCGCAGGGCCCAGTCCCATCACACTGAAGGCAGCTCTGATCATCATCAGATTTTCTTCTGGCGTACCTTGCCATTTCGGTATGCCAAGTTGTTCAGGAGTTTGAGCTGGAACGACCTTCAATCCATAGCCCACGTTAAGATTGTGACAAAATGGGCCAAATACTCCCACGGTGCCCAAAGCATTGGCTAAAGCTAAATCCCTTACACTGGGTGAATAATCAGGCCACAGTTCCTTGCGCTTGGCATCGTTTTGTTGCGCACTGGTCTGAAGAGCATTCTTAAAGGCGGCCGGACCGCCGGGAAAGGCTAGAGGCAGGTATTTCATGGTAAAATTGTCATATTTCCTTAAATCTCTAGAGATTCCAATCAAGCTCTATACCTATGTCGCCAAATTCCCTATCTTTTACATACCAGGGACGGTGAAAATTCACTTGAGATGAACTCGCTAGCTCATCCAAATCATGAAAGGCAGGTGCCGCTAGAGAACTTACTCCCAACCCTGCCCCAGCCAACCCAAGTCCCCTCATAAAGTCTCTTCTTGATACCGTTGAATGATAATTATTCATTCTCAATTCCCTCTTTATTATTTATTTATGTTTACCTTTAACTTTACCCATGCCGGTTACACGGCCTTTTTCTGGCGAGCTTCAAGAATCCGCCATTCGACCACGGCAAGAATGACTGCTAACCCGCCAAAAATCGCCAAACCAATCCACCCGGCTTTTGATTCAAACCCGGAAGCTGATCCAAAGTAGTGTTGTGCCCCAACTGTCAGCAAAACTAGGATGGCAATACCAAAAATCCAGTCATACCATTTGAATTTGAAGGCTCGATTCATCTTGCTTCCAAAAAACATCAATGCTAAGCCTAATATGAGTCCAATCCAATACCACATCTCCTAATTTTCACTCCTTATTTATATTGTCGTATCGATTCCTGTCACTGGTTGTTCGGAATCCCACCATTCAGCGGGTGGTCTCCTCCCATATTCGAAAGTACTTTCCATAGTTTTGAAAAAACTGTTGAACATTGAGGTGGTGGCAACCGTACCCTTAACAACTGAATGAATAACCGATTTATCGTAGGCATTGAAAGGGCAGGTTCCCTGGCAAACTGGGCAATGCGAACAGACGCTCCAGTCAGTTCGCCATGCCAGATAACCAGCAGTTTGGAACGGCTTTTCAGCATCCCAACTCGGTTCGCCTTTTTGGATCGCACCCGTTGGGCAGGTATCAGCACAGATAGCGCATGTCTTACAGAACTCTCGTCCCCCAAAATCTACGGGGGAGCTTTGTTCGAGCGGCAAATCTGTAAGCACTCCGTGCATTACCCTTACCATAATGCCGTATTTAGCCGTCATGACACCGCCCCACCTGGACAATTCACCAGCCCCAGCTAAAGTTCCAGTCGCGCCGGTGGGAGCAAATCGGCCGTTAACATTATCCAGGGAGATATATCCTAAGCCCCATAAAAACTCCTGGACGCTTTTTAGAATTTTCACCCAACTCGTATAGTAATAAGACTGTCCTGCGTTTTGAGTTGTGCCGACTGCATGCCGGGAGACTTCGCCCGGTTGACGTGAAGAAAACTGCAAAAACCATTTGACTCTTCTAGGTATGATGATCTTGGTCGGTCTGATGGTGGGGGTACACACAAAATCCTCGACATCTCCAAACTCAAATGTAGTCGGCGACCCGTAAGTCAATAACCACTTCTGGCCCCACATCAACTTGAGAAACTTGTCATCAACGGGGATCGCGGTGACATCGTCAAAACCGTAAAAACGAACCGCTGTGCGTATCACTTTCAGGGCTTCTTCGGGTGTCCCCTGCCACTTTGTTCCACCTCGTTGCTCAATGCGTGGTGTCAGCCGCCAACCTTCAGGGTGATCCGTTAATCCCATATATTGTCCGTGGGTCGCCATTATAAGTTCGGTTGGAAACATCCCCATATTGAGCAACGCAGCCCCGATACATAATGCGTTGTCTTTAATGTCACCGACGTAATCCGGATATTTTGGATCGCCCGACGTGCCCGGTACCCCCATCGTGGTCGGCCCCGGATCCCAGTTGGGGTATTGTTTTCTCGTGTAATCCAACATTATTTTTTGGATCTCGGCTTGGGTGTGAATGTTAGGTATCATCCCTCTTCCCTCAGGTGTTCCCGCCCATGCACTGCCCAATGTGGTACGTTTGCTCCATTCAATCGGTGTTGTTGGCTCGCTCACAGTTTTAACCCACCACGGTTTGTTAATGTGGCCCGCGGATGAAGCTGCCATTTCGTCGATATCGTGGAATCTTGGAGAGGTGCCCGCCAAAGCCCCCATTCCGGTACCAATTACCCCTAGTCCCTTCATGAAATCACGCCGTGATAATGTCGAATGAAATTCAGCCACTTCTTCCCTCTCTTTATCATTTTTTCCAATGGCTACGGACTACTTACCAGTCAAAAGACTTTCGATGGAGCTTGACGTTCCCTCCTTTCATGGTGGTTTAGTAGGATCAAAATCCTTAATAAAGGTGTAGATGTCACGAGGTCCCCAGACTGAGATTCCCCAAAGGCTCTTATCGGTTCCTGAGTTGGATTTCCAACATTTAACGAGCTTCGCTTCTTGGGGACGTACCGGATGGATTAGGCATAACTTCTTGCTCTCATCGAACATCATGCAGTATCCCCGGTCGTAAGTTCGGAGCGGGGGTATGCGCCTGCCAGTGATATCTTCCTCACCGTGTTTAGCCCACCTTAGAAAAAACAGTTTGCAATCAGCGGTATCGATCACCATGTATTTAGCTATTAATTCCTGGACAGATAATTTCAGGTAGTCAGCAATGGGAGAAATTTCATCTGGCCTGGGGATGCAAAAACGAAGACAGCATTGCCCGCATCTAAGACATGTTTTAGCTCCGTACTTGATGGCCATCGGATTCTGTATCGACATCATGCGCAGGTATTGCTCATAATCCTGAGCTAATCGTTTCCAATCAGTTGCTTTTTGTTCCATACTACCCTATACTTACTAGGAAGTTTCCTAGTAAGTTTACATGTCTTGATTACAGAAATCAAGGGTTTTTTTAGCACCATTTTGGAGTTTAGGCAGATTATAAGTGCGTATCAATGAGCCTTTGATAACCCATCGAAGAGAACTGTTGCCTTGACTAACGCTAGAGTGTTGCGTTAAAACAGGGGAACAAAAAACAGACAGAACAGGAAATAATTCATGCAGATAGACTTACCAGAATCGGAAGTTGCTTTCGGAAGACATGATAAACATCGATTAGCTGAATTAAAACATGAGCAATTGAGAGCCATAACTATCCAACTCGTCTCTAATGATCTTCGCCCACTAGGAATTACACCTGAGAAAGCCGCAATTATTTTACAAATTACGGCAACTTCTAAGCCCTTAACACCCGTAAGTCTTACCAAAATGTTAAGACGAAATTCGTCTGCAATTTCGAAAATCCTTAAGCGAATGGTCAAAGATGGAACTATACGCCTGGTAAAAGACGCAATAAATAAACATCTGTTATATATCGAATTAACCCAAAAAGGGAAGGAATTATCCTGTGATATCGATGCAATTTTAGCAAAAAGAGAGATGGCTTTTTCGGTTTTGTCAGATCATGAATTAGATACTTTTATAACCTTAATTGATAAGGTAGATCATCATGCGATGAGGCTACTTAAATTAAGTAAATTATGATCCCCAAAATTGTCAGGTGAATATCCTGAACACCACACAAATTGGCCCCATTTGTATTCCGTCTTTTACGGAAGTTCAATAATTTGGGATAGGTCGCACCTACTCAGGGTTAAAGTCAAGACAATACAAATCCGGGTTGGCGGTATATTAGCATAAACATTTGCCCGCTGAGGAAAGAGCGAACCTGAACTCAACCAAAATGTTGCTCTAGACTCCAAATATAAGAGAAGAACTCTATGCACCCAGCATCTCTAACCGCCCACATATTCTTTTCGCCCATCTGGGTTAATCCGCTTCGTCTCAGCCTGGAGCAAAATATTTTTTTCAAATGGCACCAAAAACGACACGAAACGCTTGACAACCTAAAGGAACACCCGTGCTATAATACCCGGCATGGAAAGATTAGCACACCTGTATCGTTACAGTTGCTCTCATCCTAATTGTTTGGCAGAGAGGCCAAAAATGAGTGAACCGTTTGCCTTCATTGATGATTCGTCGTCGAAAACGAATCTTACGATTATCCCAAAGCTGATTTCGGATGATTCGTTCCAAAAAAAAAGGGTTTTGCGGAGAGCTAAAACAATTCAACCCAGGGGATGCGTTGGACGTTATAAACTTAAGACTTACAACTGAATGCTGAAAGCTTCGTGCCGTTTGAATATTGGTGTTCGGAATCTGGGATTTCCGAGCCGAAAGCTGACCGCTGATAGCTGACATCTTCCACCAATTGACACTCTGGCAACGCCGCCCTACACTTTAAATATCCCCATTAAGGAATGAATATGCCTAACATTGACGCCATCGCCGAACATCTCTCCGGCAAGCTGAAGGCCTACCGCGCCGATCACATCGAGGTCCATCTCGAAGAAGCCGAAGCCTCGGCTATCAGTTATCGAGGCCGTGAACTTGAGACCGCCACCCGCAGCCGTGACGCCGGCGGCAATGTGCGCGCCCTGGTTAACGGCGGCTGGGGTTTCGTCACCTTCAATTCTCTCGACAATATCGAAAAGCGCATCGAGCAGGCGGTAACCCAGGCCCGGCTGGCCGGTAAAAGCAAAAGCGAGTTTTCCCCCGCTTCCAAAGCCACCGCGGATGTCAAAATCGACGCCAAACACGACCCCCGGCGGGTGATCCTCTCGGACAAAAAAGCCCTGCTCGATGAGTACAACCAGGCTCTCTGGGCTGTCGACGGTCTCCAGACGACGACCATCGGTTACGGCGATTCCGTCCGGCGCTACATCCTGGTCAATTCCGACGGTTCGCTCATCCGCCAGGAACGCGCCGACGTTACCCTCCGCGTCAGCGCCATAGCCGCCGGGAGCGGCGAGGTCCAGCAGTCCGGTATCTCCATGGGTTCCCGCGGCGATTTCAATGAGATCAAAAACCTGCACTCCAAGGTCACCGAAACCGCCGAACGCGCCGTCGGTTTGCTCAAGGCGCCCCAGGCCAGGGGCGGCGAGTACACCGTCGTCCTCGATCCCGTGCTGGCCGGCGTCTTCGTCCATGAGGCTTTCGGCCACCTGTCCGAGGCCGACCACATTTATGAGAACCCGCAACTCAAAGAGGTCATGGTCCTCGGCCGCGAATTCGGCGCACCGTATTTGAACATTATCGACGATGCCACCCTTGACAATCTGCGCGGCTCCTACGCCTACGACGACGAAGGCACGCCGGGACAGCGGGTGCATCTTATCACCGAGGGCAAGCTCACCGGCCGCCTGCATTCCCGTGAGACCGCGGCCAAAATGGGCGAAAAACCATCCGGCAACGCCCGCGCCATTTCCTTCCGCCACCCACCGATCGTGCGCATGGGCAACACCTTCATCCAACCCCGCGACGTTTCCTTCGACGCCATGATCGCTGATATTAAAGAAGGCATCTACGCCCGCAACTGGTACGGCGGCACCACCTCGATGGAGATGTTCACCTTCTCCGCAGGCGAGGCGTTCATGATCCGGAACGGCAAAGTCGAGGAACTTTTGAGGCCGGTGGTATTGTCGGGTAATGTATTCGAGACCTTGAAACGCATCGACGCCATCGGCAACGATCTCGATATGAACCAGGGCGGCGGCTGCGGGAAGAGCGGCCAATCTCCCCTGCCCGTCTCCAACGGTTCACCCCATATCCGCATTCAGAAATGCCTGATCGGAGGCCGCTAACATGACACTTTCGTTCGAACAACTCCTCGAAAAAGCGGCCAGGGTCGCCCAGCAGGCCGACGTTTTCATCGTCGATAACGAAGAAACGCCCGTCCATTTTGAAGCCAACAAACTTAAATCTTTGCAGACCCGGCAGAGTTCCAGCGTCGCCCTGCGCATCATCAGGGACGGCAGGCTGGGATTTGCCGTTTCCACCCGTCCTGACGACAACGAGAAGCTCCTCGAGATGGCTGTCGAGACCTCGAAATTCGGCCAGGCGGTCGATTTCGAATTGCCCACCCGTTCCGCCTACCCCGGGGTCGACACCTTCGACGAGGCGGTGCTCAAGGTGCCGACGGCCAAAATGGTCGAACTCGGCGAGAAGATGATCACTGCCGTCACCTCCAGATACCCGGATGTGCTCTGTGACGGCGGCGTGGAAACGGCTCAGGTATCCGCCAGGGTGATGAACTCGCGAGGTGTAGATACCCGATACCGCAAGACGGTCATGGGCTTCGGCGTCCAGGGCACGTGGGTCCGCGGCACCGACATGCTCTTCGTCGGCGATGATCTAGACGATTGCCACGTCATCGACAATCCCGATGAAGTTATTCAAAACACCCTCACCCAGCTCGAGCGGGCAATTAAGAACGTGACTGTCCGCTCCGGCGACCTGCCTGTTATCTTCACGCCATCCGGCGTCGTCAGCGCCTTCATCCCGGCCCTGGCTTCAGCTTTCAACGGCAAACTGGTGCTCGAAGGCGCATCTCCGCTGGCCGGGCGACTTGGTGAGGTCGCTTTCGACAAGAAGTTATCGATCTACGATGACGCCACCATCCCCATGCGCCCCACCTCTCACCCCTGTGACGATGAGGGGGTACCGAGCCGTCGAACGGCGCTTATCGAGAACGGCCGCGTCGCCAACTTCTATTATGACCTGAAGACCGCCGCCAAGGCCGGCAAGCAGAGCACCGGCAACGGCAGCCGTGGACGCGGCGGGGCACCATCGCCTTCGATCAACGCGCTGGTCGTAGATCCGGGAATTGTTTCCTTTGATTCTCTGCTTGCAGACATCAAGGAGGGACTGGTCGTCGAGTACCTCATGGGCGCCGAACAGGGCAACGTCCTGGGCGGCGATTTCTCAGGTAACGTGCTCTTGGGTTATAAAGTTGAAAACGGCAAAATCGTCGGCCGGGTAAAGGACACTGTGTTGGCGGGCAACGTTTACAAGCTATTGTCGAATATCACCATCGCCTCCGACGCCCGCTGGCAGGGCGGCGTCTTCACCCCGTCGATCTTCTGCCCAGCTGTCCCGGTGGCGGCAAAATGACGAACGGAGTCGTTTCAGTCGTTTTTACATCAGAATTTGTTGGTAGTATTTTTATAAAGAGGACTACTTAATTTGAGAAGCCTGGTAAAAATCCACGCTCGACCCAAGCTCCACGAGCCCAACATGATCGCCGCCTGGCCGGGCATCGCCAACGTCGCCATGATCGCCGGAAGCTACCTCGCCCACAAGCTCAATCCCAAACCGCTGGCCGAGGTGGTCGCCCCCTACTTCTTCGATCCCATCGGCGTCCTTGTACGTGACAATGTCGTCGAGTCGCCCCAGTTCCCGGAAAGCCGCTTTTTCTATTGGAAGAACGCTCCCGGCAAGAAAGATCTGATCATCTTCATCGGCGACGACCAGCCCTCCTCCAAGACCTATGAGATGGCTCACACCGTGATAGATGTGGCCGAACGGTTCGGCGTTAAACGGCTCTATACCTGCGCCGCCGCCCTCACCCGCATCCACCACTCCGAGCAGCCAAAAGTCTGGGGCGCCGCCACCCGCGAACCCCTCCTGGCCGATCTCAAAGCCCGCAATCTTGTCATGGGTGGCGACTTGCAGATCTCAGGACTCAACGGCTTGCTACTGGGCGTCGCCAAGGAGCGGCAGATCGACGCCATTTGCCTCCTCGGCGAAGTCCCGCAGTATGCTTCGCGCTTTCCC
This sequence comes from Dehalogenimonas sp., assembly GCA_050859015.1. Lineage (GTDB taxonomy): Bacteria > Chloroflexota > Dehalococcoidia > Dehalococcoidales > Dehalococcoidaceae > Dehalogenimonas. The sequence continues at coordinate 249,762 of CP139473.1, read as the reverse complement.
AACCCCATCGCCGCGCTATCGATCGCCGAAACAATGCTCAAGATCCTTGATGTCGATGTCGACCTCGCCGAACTCCGGGAACAGGCTACCGAAGCCGCCGGCCGTCTCAAGGAGATGGCCGCCGAGGCTATGGGCGACTACATCGATTATTTTACAGAACCCATTTGGGAGCGCGGAGGAACTGAGGAAGAGGAGGACGAAGAAGATGACAACCCCAACTCTCCGAACTAGCCCCGAAGAACCCTCTTTCGAGAGTGTGATCAAAAAGCTCGTCGAAAAAGATGAAAAATTAACCAGTTCGGAGATCGCCGCGCTTTCATTGGCCGAACCTGAGGAAAGGGTGCTGTTCAGGCGTTACTGGCCGGAGGTTCCGGCCGAACGCAAGGCGCACCTGTTGGGGCGAATGGTCGAGTTGGCGGAAGATGATGCCAATCTGGATTTCTCCTCGCTGTATCGAATCATGCTCGGCGATGATACTCCCGTCGTAAGGACTGCCGCGATCCAGGGACTCTGGGAAAACGAAGATCCGTCTCTTATCCGCAAGCTGATGCCCATGATGCAGTCCGACCCTGATGCCGGTGTTCGCGCTGCCGCCGCCGAGGCCTTAGGTCGTTTCTCCATGCTTGCGGAGTATGGTAAACTCAGCCCTGAGGCCGCCGAGACTCTATCTAAATCTCTGCTCTCGGTTTTTGAAGATTCCGGCGAAGATATCGACGTGCGGCGCCGGGCGTTAGAGGCTGCGTCCTACCTTTCTCGCCCTGAGGTCCGTGAAGCTATCACCGACGCCTATGATTCCGACGACCCCGGCCTGAGAGCGTCCGCTTTGTTCGCCGCCGGACGTAACCTCGACCCGTCGTGGTTGGAGACTTTGCTCGACGAAACGGTCAGTGAACTTCCCGAACTCCGTTACGAGGCTGCCGTTGCTCTGGGGGAGTATGAGGACGAGCGGGGAGTGCCTCAGCTTATCCGCCTCACCGAAGATGATGACGCCGAGGTCAGGATGGCCGCCATCACCGCCCTCGGCAAGGTCGGTGGTCGTGACGCCAAGAGACAACTCGAGGAACTCACCCATAGTGAAGACGAAGCGGTCCGCGAGATCGCAACCGAATCGCTGGAAGACCTCTCCGAGACTTCGCAACTACTGTCAGGAGAAATAGAGGCTCCTCACCACGATCATCACCACGCCGAAGAGCTTGAAGATTGGGACGAAGAGACCTATGCCGGCTGAACTGCCGCGGGTCAACCTCCGGCCTAAACGCCTCGACGACGCCAGGCAAGACTACGAATGGCAAACCGACCCCGAATTCGCCCGGCTGCATGCCAAGGAGCCTTTAGACGTCACTTTCATCGAATTCAAGTTAGAATACGCTCATGTCTTGAAAAACGTCTGGCCTGGTCGCCTTCACTTCGCCATTGAGACGGAGGAAGGGGTTTCCATTGGTGATTGCGCCTGCCATAACATCAATCACGGCGGCGCCGTAGCTGAAGTCGGCATCAATATCGCCCGCAAGGACTATTGGGGTAAAGGTTACGGCACCGCAGCGATGAAACACTTTGTGGAATATGTTTTCAGCTGCACTGGACTTAAGAAATTGACCTTGCGGACTCTTGAAGATAACGTTCGGGCACAAAAATCCTTTTCCAGAGCAGGTTTTCGGCCAATCGAGACCTTTGATGAGGACGGACATCGTTTCCTACGTATGGAAATCAACCGCGAAGATTGGTTGAAGGGACAAAAAGCCTAGGCTATCCGGGGCAGTTGCACCGTGGCTGTTCCCGTGACTGTCTTTTCCCCCCTCGGGTTCTCAGCCCAGATCGAGAGAGTGACCAGCCCATCGCCGGTTTCCGATTTCTTCGAGATTGTTCCCTTGAGTAACAGCTTTTCGCCGGGGAAAGTCATCGCTTTGTAGCTCACGGAATATTTCCTAAGCACACCCGCCGAACCCAGCCAGTCCGTCAGCATCTGCATCAGGCAGGCCGATACCAGTTGGCCGTGGACAACTATGCCCGGTAACCCCTTGGCAGCGGCGGCGTCACGGTCGTAGTGGATAGGGTTGAAATCTCCTGACGCCCCGGCATACATCACCAGTTGCCTCGGAGTGAGTAATTTCTCCAGTGTGGGGATTTCCGCCCCTATCGGGAGGTCTTCAAAAAATGGGGTATTGCTCATTTTGAGGTCACAATCGCCGTCTGACGGCAGACTGCCACCGGCTCATTGAGTTGATTTAAATAAGAAGCATCGACGTTGACGAAGACCATGGTCTTGCCTCCCGATACCCTCTCCCGAGCGGATGCGATCTTCGCTTTCATCGTTATCCTATCGCCAAGAGAAACGGTGAGGAAGAACTCAACCTCGGTGGCGCCGTGGAGCACCGCGACCTCGTCTGACGAAGCAAGGAGTTCGTAGACCCTATCGAAGCCCAGCGCGGGAATCAGTGACGGCGGCGCTTCGGTCTGCCAGCGCGGTGAACCATCGCCAACGGCAGCGGCGAAACGAGATATGAGAGTCCGATTGATCTCAAATGTGAGGATTGGCAGTTCGTAGCCGGCTTTATTCTTAAGTTCCAGGATAGGTACACGTTCCATGACGGCCATAGATTAGCTGAACCCTTGAATTCCTGTCAAAGCAGTATGTCTATTTTGAACTCTCATTATTATGAAAAACGACTGAAACGACTGGAATTTTTCGTACAGATTTGAGGAAATGCCGGCGCTGCTTCCGAAACAATTCCGAGGTCGGTTTGACAGATAATGATATCGGGATAGAGCGACGTTTAGATTCTTCGCTTCGCTCAGAAAGACAGAAGGTGTTTTATGAAACATTGGCGGTATTATAGCACACCTGTACGATGTAGCTGTCAAGCGTTTCGTGTCGTTTTTGGTTCCATTTTGAAGAAATATTTTTTTACTACAACCCAAACCCATAATCCACTTGTTAGGATTCACATAACTTCCATTTCCCGGATGATCTTTTATTATGTTCAAGAAAAGATATGTTATCATAAATTGTCACCCACCTCGGCCGGAGTATCTTGATTTGAGCCAATAGGCATGTGCGTATTCGAAGCTAATATTGGTGCAGCGGCCGTTTTGCCCTCCATTTTCTGATTATGAAGATTCGCACCCAGTTTTTACTCAGCCTGGTCCTCTTTAGTGCCGTGCTTTTGGCAGTCGCCGGTTCGTTCTTTTTCGCCGACAGGCAACAACACCAACTCGAAAATCAAAATGAAATAGCTAACCGAATCGAGTTCGGTGCTACCGACTTGAGCACCTTGACCGGAAGCTATCTTTTCAATCGCACAGTATCACAACGTATTGCATGGGAATCAAAATTCGCTTCAGTGTCAGAGGACATCGATAAAGTTGTTAGCTCAGATCAACAAATTCAATCACTGGTAAACTCCATCAGGTCCGCGTCTGATCAGGTTTATGGATCATTTGAGGCTGCTGCCAACTCGATTGACACGATGTCACCTTCTGATCCGGGCCTTCAAGTACTCACAGCCTATGCATGGGGAGAATTGCAAGCACCCATACAAGAAATGATCTCCGGTTCCTCAAGTCTTGCATCGTTGTTTGAACAAAACGCCGATTCAGTCCAAAAAAGAGAAATATTTCTGACGGTAGTCATCCTTCTATTGATCATCACCTATTTTATCGTCAACTATTTTCTTGTATATCGCCGCACTCTTAACTCCATAACCGAGCTGCAATCCGGTGCCGGGTTCATCGGAAGCGGCAACCTCGATTATCTCATCCCAACCAAATATGATGACGAGATCACTGACCTAGCCCGCTCATTCAATAAAATGGCGGCCAACCTCAAAACGATCACTGCATCTAAATCGGACCTCGAAAGAGAAATCACCAGACGAACCGAGGCAGAAGAAGAACTCCGCGCCACCAACCAGGATCTCCAAGAGAACGCATTGAAACTCGAACAGGAAATTAACGAGCGCAAGAAGGTTGTACAAGCCCTGAGAGAATCCGAGGCCAAAGCCCTTGCGCTGGTCAAATATGCACCGACAGGGATTTACGAAATTGATCTTAATGGTCCGAAATTTATCAGCGTCAATGAAGCCATGTGCGCACTAACAGGATACTCACGTGAAGAGCTTTTCAGCATGAATCCCATGAGCCTGTTAGACGAGGAAAGCCAAAAAAAGTTCGCGGAGAGGATCAAGCGTCGCGTTGCCGGCCAACAACTCGAAACAGAAGTGTCATATCGATTTAATAAGAAAGACGGCAAATTAATTGATATTGTTCTAAATGTAGCCTTTTCCAAGGAAAAACCCTGCACCGCCCTGGTTATCGGGCACGACATCTCCGAACGCAAACAAGCTGAGGCTTTGCTCCAATCAACCCTGGAGCGCTTCTATACGATGTTAGGGAGCATGTACACCGGTGTCCTCCTTATGACCGGAGAAGGCAAGGTTGAATTCGTCAACCAAGCGTTTTGCGACGCTTATGGACTGAAGCAAAAACCTGACGACCTCAAAGGAGTACTATCTGCAGGCTTCCTAAACATGATAAAGCCCGCATTCAAGGATCCCGAACAAGAGGCTACACGAATTCTTGAAATTCTTGATCGGATGGAACCGATTTCCGGCGAACAATTCGAACTTAGCAACGGACGAACGGCGATCCGCGACTTCACTCCCGTCGTTCTCGAAGGAAAATTAGTCGGACGGATGTGGACCCATACCGATATAACTAAGTTGAAAAAGGTGGAAAAAGAGCTAGCTGCAAGCAATCAAAAGGTCAGCGAAATACTTGCAAGTATAACCGACGATTTTTATGTTCTTGACCGAGGGTGGAATTTTACGTACGCCAATATGCAAGTCACAGGGAAAATCGGCAAAGAGCCAGCCGATCTCATCGGCAATAACATCTGGCAGATGTTCCCAAAATATGTAGGTACGATCCTGGAAGAAAACTTCCGGTATGTCATGGACAAACGTGAAACACGGCGCTTTGAAGTTCCCGGTAAGTACACTCAAGCCTGGTACCGGATGACTGCCTTCCCGTCCTCTGAAGGTATTACCGTTATCGGAGAAGACGTGACCGAATTTAAAAAAGCCGAAGAAGCCTTGCGTGAAAGCTACGCTGAACTGGAGCGCATCAACCGCGCCGCAGTCGGGCGTGAACTCCGCATGATCGAGCTGAAGAAAGAGATCAACCGGTATTATGTCGCCACGGGCCAGCCGCCCCGTTATATGCTCAACCCCGAGGAGGACAAATAATGAGCTCCGGCCTCGACCTCCTAAAACTGTTCGATATTGCACCCGGTGGTTTCCTGGTCCTGGCTGCTGATCCACCAAAATTCACCATCCTGGCGGTCACCGATAAATACCTCTCGGCAACGCAGACCAAACGTGATGACATCGTCGGCAAAGGATTTCTTGAAGTTTTCCCCGGTAACATCGCCGACCCGGCGAGTAAAGCCGGCGACAAAGTGCGCTCATCTTTTGAAAGAGTGATCGGTCTCCGTGCTCCGGATTCAATTGGAATTACCGAGCATGAAATACCAGACGCACAGGGGCAGTTTGAAACCCGCTGGTGGGATACCACCAATTCCCCGATTTTCGGTGCCGAGGGGGAAGTTACAGCCATTATGCACCGAATCGAGGACGTCACCCGCTGGGAGATCCAGCGGCGCAAATTAGCCGAACAGGATTCTGCCGTTGTCGCTCTACGAGACGCCCGGCGGGCGGCAATCAACCTGATGGAAGACGCCATTGACGCGCGACGACAGGCAGACGAAATCAACGATAAATTGAAAAAGGAGATTCAAGAACATCGCGAAGCTGAATCGGAAATTTTGGCTCTATCCCGTTTCCCGATGGAGAATCCCAATCCTGTATTGCGGGTCACCGCGGAGGGGATGTTAGAGTACGCCAATTCAGCGAGTTCATATGTCTTGAGTTATTGGGGAGTATCGAGGGGAGATCCCCTATCTGGTGAAATCAGGGCAATTATTGCGGAAACTCTGGAAGCTGGAAAGAATAAGCAAATTGAACTTGAGTTCGGCGGCCACTTCTATGACTTCGTTCTCGCCCCGGTGTTGGAGGAAGGCTATGTCAACCTCTACGCGCGCGAAATTACTGAACGCAAACGAGTAGAGGCCAGGATCAGACGGCTGACCGAGATTCACTCCATCTTGAGCAAGGTCGACGAAACTATCGTGCGGACTTCCGACAAGCAAGTCTTGTTCGATGAAGTTTGCCGCATTATCACCGAGGACGGTCATTACCCGCTTGCGTGGATCGGTGAAGTCGCAGATGAAAAGGTTGTCCCGAAATCTTCCTCGGGATCGGCAACAGACTACCTACACGACATACGAATTGAGGTTCACGGCGCACTTGGTAAAGGCCCCACAGGAACCGCCATCCGGGATAACCAGTCGGTGGTCAATGTCAATTTCGAGTCCAATCCAGCAATGTCGTTGTGGCGTTCTAAAGCCCAAGAATTCGGCTTGGGCTCCTCAGCTGCGTTCCCGCTGCGGGTGAATAGTAATGCGATAGCAGTACTAACGGTTTACGGTTCGGAACCCGACGCATTCGACCCAGAGGCTACCGCCCTCTTCGAATCGTTGTCAGCCGACGTGTCATACGCTCTGGAAACGATGATCGCCAAGGAATCGAAGGGACGAGCTGAGGCGGCACTCAGGGAAAGCGAGGACCGCTATCGAAGTGTCGTCGAGAATACCACCTCCATCATTCTCCGCCTCGACCTAACCGGTAATATTACCTTCGCCAACACACGGGCACTGGAATTCTTCGGCTACTCCAAGGAAGAATTGCTAGGCAAGCCGGCGGTGGGGACAATAGTCCCGAACCTGGAAACATCCGGCCGGGATCTTGCCCAAATGGTAAATCAGATCGCCACCGATCCGGATGCTTTCCATAGCAATGCCAACGAAAACGTCCGCAAGGATGGCCGGCGCGTATGGCTGGAATGGACCAATTCAGGCATTTACGGCCTGGACGGCAAACTAACAGGATTTCTATCCGTGGGTATCGATGCCACCGAACGCAAGAAAGCCGAGGAAGACATCCGACGACTGCTTGATGCGGTACAAAACGAGAAAGATAGGCTGCTCGCCTTTATCAACAATATCCCGGATGAAGTATGGTACTTCGACGCCGATGGAAACATAGAATTAGTAAATCCGCCCGTCATCAGAAACTTTGGCACCAGCCTTGTTGAGTTGAGACAAGCCATAAAACTTAATGATGCTTCCGAGGTTTATCAAACTGATGGTGAACATCGTAACGCTGTAGATTCACCTCCCGTACGAGCTCTAAAGGGTGAAACCGTAATTGGGCAAGAGGAAGTCGTACGCCTCCCAAGCAGTGGCGAATTGAGGACGCGCCAGGTGAATGCCTCTCCAATTAAAGATGCTGAGGGCAGAATTAACGGAGTGGTAGCCATAGTTCGAGATATCACTGAACGAAAAAAGACAGAAGAATCCCTCAAAAAGAATCAGGATACTTTCGTTAATCTTGTCGAACGGGCTCCGTTCGGCATATATATTGTCGATTCGCAATTCAACATCGCCCAGATGAACCAGAGCGCTCAAAATCGGGCGTTCAGAAATGTCCGACCTATTATCGGTCACGATTTCAATGATGCCATGAGGACTCTCTGGCCTGAACAGGTGGCGTCAGAAATCATCAGCCACTTCAGGCATACTCTTGAAACCGGGGAGACGTTCTTCTCGCCGCGGTTTACCAACAAGCGCAATGATGTCGAAACCGTTGAGTCCTACGAATGGGAATTGCATCGGATTATTCTTCCCGACGGGCAATTTGGGGTAATCAGCTATTACTTCGATTCCACGGAATTGCGTGAGGTACAGGATAAACTAGAGCTCAGTGAGGAAAAGTACCGCAATCTTTTCAGAAGCATGTCTGAAGGGTTTGCACTACATGAAATCATCCTTGATCCCACAGGCAAACCATTCGATTATCGTTTTCTTGAGGTCAATGAGGCTTTTGCCCACTTAACCGGTTTAACCCCATCGGAAATCATGGGACGAACCGTACGTGAGGTTATGCCGGATATCGAAAATTTCTGGATAGACACATATGGCAAAGTGGCTTTGACCGGTCAACCAACCCGTTTTGAAAATTTTCAGGTCCACTGGGAAAATGGTACGAGGTCTATACCTATTCTCCTGAACCAAACCATTTTGCCGTAATCTTCAGCGACATCACCGAGCGCAAGCAGTCAGAAGAAGCGTTGCATCAAAGCGAAACACGTTACCGCAATCTGGTCGAACAGACAGTGGACGGCATTTTCGTCGCCGATGCGCAAGGGCATTATATCGACGTTAATACCGCTGGTGCCGCCATGTTCGGTTACAGTCCAGAAGAACTCTGCAGTCTGACGCTTGTTGATTTACTTGCGCCTGAAGAAGTTCAGCGCCTCCCACATCAATTATCATCACTTGCCGGAGGATCGATACTGAGAAATGAATGGCTATTCCGCCGTAAAGATGGGACAACATTCACCGGAGAACTGGTAGGCCGACAATTACCCGACGGCCACCTGCAGGGAATCCTGCGCGACACGACGGAACGCAGGGCAGCAGAAGAGAAGGTGATCCAGAGCCAGGCACGTGAACGCCGACGGGCAGAAGAACTCGCAACAATGATTGATGTTGTACCCATTCCAATCATCATTGTTCATGATCGCGAAGCAACTCACATGACCGGCAACCGGGCCGCTAATGAATTATTGAACGTGCCCCAAGAAAGCGAGATCTCCCTTTCCGCTCCTGAAAAGACGAAACCCCGGCACTTTAAGGCGCTTAAAGATGGAAGAGAGTTGAGCTTGGATGAACTACCAGCGCAGCGCGCCGCGCGAGGCGAAACGGTTCGAGATTTCGAATTCACCCTAGTCTTCAGCGATGGGACTGAGTTGCAACTGCTGGGATATGGCAGCCCGATTTTCGACGATCACGGCAATCCAAGGGGAGCAATCCATGCGCTGGTGGATATAACCGAACATAGGAAAGCCGAGAGGATCAAAGACGAGTTCATCGGTATGATTTCCCATGAGCTTAAAACGCCGATTACCGTTGTTATTGGCGCCCTGTTAACGGCCACGATGCCCGGATTGTCCGATAAGATGAAAGATGAACTTTACCTCGATGCGGTAAACCACACCGATATTTTAGCCAGCATCGTGGACAACCTGTTGGAGCTTTCGCGTCACCAGAACCGCCGGTTGGTACTTCGTAAAAAACTGCTTGATGTAGGCGATGTCGCCTGTAAGGTGACCGAATCGTTAAAAAGAAAGTCCGACCTGCATGTCCTGAAGTGCGATTTTCCCGAGAGGCTGCCCAAAATCCAGGCGGACCCGCTCCGGCTTGAACGCATCTTCTACAACCTGGTGGAAAACGCGATAAAATACTCCCCTGCCGGAGGGGAGGTCAGGATCTTTGCCGATATCCAGGACAACTTCCTCCGCATTGGCATATCCGATCAAGGCATCGGCATTTCAGAGGAGAACCTGAACCGGTTGTTCCAACCCTTCGAAAGACTAGGCTTCGAAGTCAAAGGGGCGATACAGGGCACGGGCATGGGGCTGCGAGTATGCCGTATACTGACGGAGGCACATGACGGTAGGATCTGGGTTGACTCTACATTGGGCAAGGGAACTACGTTCTATTTCACATTGCCCTTACAAACACCGTAAAATAGCGCGTCGTTCCTAGTGGCGGGGGATTCCCCCCGAAGTTTTCCTCGGAACGGGGTGCAGGTATTTTTCGTAAAAATGGGAAATGTTTGTCGTGCGTACCCTAATGCACCAACCGCAGATTGCTTCGTTTCTTCGTTCCTCGCAACGACGGATCGGTTAGAGTGTTGAACAACGCCGAACGTTTTACCAACCGGGTCGCATATTATGTCAAATATCGCCCCTCATACCCTGAAGCTTACCTGGAGTACCTTCAAAAAGAAGTCGGCTTCAACGAGTCATCTGTCGTTGCCGATATTGGAGCAGGCACCGGGATCCTATCCAAACTGCTGGCCAGGAGAGTCAGCCGGGTTTTCGCCGTGGAACCGAACCAGCAAATGCGGTTGGCGGCTGAAGAATACTGCAAAGATGCCCGAAATGTCGCGGTTATCTACGGCAGCGCCGAGACCACCGCACTCCCCGATGCCAGCATGGACTTCATCACCGCCGCACAGTCATTCCACTGGTTCAAGCTGGAAGAGGCCCGGCGGGAGTTCAGCCGCATACTGAAACCGGGAGGCAAAGTGGCGCTGGTGTGGAACGTCAGGGACATCAACACTCCTTTCGGAAAAGAGTACGAGAAGGTCGTCAAGCAATTCTGCCTTGACTATATCGGCTCCGGCGGCGGCTCGACGGAAACGCTGGCCTACCGGATGTTCTTCAAGAACGGGCAATACGAGTATTGTGTTTTCCCCAACGACCGTCTGATCGACCTGGAAACACTGCTCGGTTATTCGCTCTCGACTTCGTACGCTCCGACCAGGGGCGATAAAAACTACGCCGAATTCATCCAGAGCCTCAAAGATATTTTCGCCAAATTTGCCATTGACGGCACGGTGCTCCTATCAACCACCACCCAGAGCTACATCGGCGAGATATAGCCCGCATGCTCGAAAGGACCGGCTCCAGACCGGCTGTTCCCGTCTTTTTCATCCGATAAATATCCCCAAATCGGCACTCGGGTCTGGTATAATTGAGCATTATTTGTCCCGGGGGTTGATTTTGGCCGCGATCAAACCTGTCGAATGGCTCGGCGACCGCCTGATGATAATCGATCAGACGCGGCTGCCGCAGCACGAGATCTACCTTGAACTTGCCGACGTCCACCAAGTAGCCGAGGCGATCAAGAGCCTCAAGGTGCGCGGCGCTCCGGCTATCGGCGTAGCTGCTGCCTACGGCATCGCCCTCGGCGCCCAGCAGATCGAAACACAGGACCTCGAGGGCTTCCGCAAGGAATATAAACTCGTGTCTGGCGAGATCGCGGTGACCCGTCCCACCGCTCGCAACCTGTTTATGGCCGTCGAACGCATGGACGCAACCGTCGCCGCGGCAGGGGATGTCATTGAGGCCAGAGACAGCCTGGTGGCCGAAGCAAAAAAAATCCATGATGCGGAGATCGAATCCACCCGCCGTATCGCCCAAAACGGGGCGGCGCTGATCAAAGACGGCGACACCATCCTGACCCACTGTAATACCGGACCGCTGGCCACCACCGGCAGCGGTACCGCCCTCGGCGTCATCATCGAGGCTTTCCGCCAGGGGAAGAAAATCGAAGTGCTGGCGACGGAAACCCGGCCCCTCTGCCAGGGTGCCCGCCTCACCGCCTGGGAACTGAAACGCGAGCATATCCCTTTCCGATTGATCACTGATTCCATGGCGGGACATTTTATGAAACAGGCGCGAGTGGACATGGTCGTTGTCGGCGCCGACAGGATCGCCAAAAACGGCGACACGGCCAATAAGATCGGCACCTACTCCATCGCCGTCCTGGCCCACGAAAACGGCATCCCTTTCTACATCGCCGCGCCTTCTACGACGTTCGACGAAAGAATCGACAATGGCGATAAAATCGTCATCGAAGAACGCTTGCCCGACGAGGTCACCCATCTCTACGGCAAGAGGACCGCTCCCGAAGGCATCGAGGTGTGCAATCCGGCTTTCGACGTGACCCCGGCAAGGTACATTACCAGGTTCATCACCGAAAAAGGAATCTCAAAGCCGCAAAGCTGAATAACGATATTTGGACGTTTTGTTTTCGTTGAACAATTCGTGGCCGATTGCCACGGTCCCGATTTCGTCGGGACCTCCCAAAGAACAATTAGGAAAGGATTGTTGACATGGCCGACACCGTTAAAGTAGCCGTCATCGGCGGCACGGGTCTTTACAACATCGAGGGTCTGACTGATATCAAGGAAATCGACATCGATACTCCTTACGGCAAACCAAGTGATACCATCGTCACCGGCACCCTTGAGGGGGTCTGTGTCGCCTTCCTGCCGCGGCACGGCCGCGGCCACAGGATCATGCCTACCGAGATCCCGGTCCGCGCCAACATCTGGGCGCTGAAATATCTCGGAGTAGAGCACATTATCGCCATCAATTCCGTAGGCAGCTTCAAAAAGTCGGTCGCCCCCGGCCACCTGTTAATTCCAGACCAGCTGATCGACCGCACCAGCCAGCGGGCTAATACCTTCTTCGGCGACGGTGTCGTCGCCCACATCGGTTTCGCCGAACCTTTCTGCACCGAAATGCGAAAGCTGCTTTACGACTGCGCCAAAGAAGCGGGAGTAACAGTGCATGACGGGGGCACTTACGTTGTGATGGAAGGACCGGCTTTTTCCACCCGGGCGGAATCGCGGCTACATAAAAGCTGGGGTGCCGACGTCATCGGCATGACCGCTCTGCCGGAGGCCAAGCTAGCCCGCGAGGCCGAGATTTGCTACGGCATTATAGCCTGCTCAACAGATTATGACTCCTGGCACGAGGAAGAGACGCCGGTCACCGTAGACATGATCATTTCAACTCTAAAGGCGAACATGGAACTTTCCAAGAAGATAGTGAAGCTGGCTGTCGGCCGACTCCACGATATGAGAAAGTGCGACTGTTCGACGGCGCTGCAGAACGCCATCGTCACCGACCCGAAGGCGATACCGGCGGACCGCAAGAAGCACCTTGAGCTGATCATCGGCAAATACATCAAATAGCAAAATGCAGCTTAGAGGCTATCGCCAGAGCCGTTTTTATGATTTAATAGTTGGAATCCTAGTGGAGCACAAATGCCTAAAACCGAATTCAATTTAATGCCGACTATCATAGGCAGCATGCCTCATCGGGCGCCGGTTGGAGCCTGCAAGATCATCTCCCGCTATTTGACGGAACTACCCGCCTGGCCGCAGCTGCCGATGAGAAACTATCGCGAGTTGATGACAGCCCAGTTTGCCGAGGGGTTCCCGGGCGTCAGCATCACCGAAGAAGGCGTGTCTGTGAGCCACCCCGAGGGCTGGGAGCATGAACTGGAAGCGCTTTACGGCGCCTATATCACGGGGGACGCCGCCAAATACGCCATCAGCGAGGATTCTGCCGCCGGCTTCTACGCCTTCCAAACGAATCACCCCGAACACCCTGTGGGCATCAAGGGGCAGGTGGAAGGCCCGGTCAGCTGGGGATTATCGGTCAAGGACGAACTGGACACCTCCATTATCTACGATGATGTCCTGGCGGAAGCCGCCGCCAAGATGCTCTCCCTTAAGGTGACCTGGCAGGAGGCGATCCTCCGTGATATCTCATCCAACACCGTCATATTCATCGATGAACCGGCTTTGACCAGCTATGGCTCAGCCTATCTACCCCTTTCAAAAGAAAAAATCCAGTCACTTTTAACCGAGGTGCTGGGGGCGGTCAAGGGCGTCAAAGGCGTTCACTGCTGCGGCAACACCGACTGGACCTTGCTGACCGACACATCCACCGACATCATCAGTTTCGATGCCTACAACTATGCCAACTCATTGGCGCTCTACCCCGATGACATCCGCCAGTTCGTCCAGCGGGGCGGGGCGATAGCGTGGGGCATCGTGCCCAATACCAATAAAGGCGTCGAAGAAGAGACCGCATCGAGCCTGAAGGACCGGCTGGAAGAGGCAATCGCTCCCTTCACCCGGGACGGACTCGATTTTCGGACCATCCTGCGACAGAGCCTGATCACCCCCAGTTGCGGCATGGCCTACATGAGTGAGGATGCCGCCGAAAAATTGCTGGAAATCATGGTCGAACTGATAGCCAAAATGAGGAGCCGATATCTCTAGGCGTACACCTTAATCGATTTGAAGGAGGGCTATCCTGTATGAACAAGAAAAGCCGCGTCGCCCAAGCGAAACACAAAAAGCGCAAAGAGATCCTGAAGGAACGTGCCAGAGCAGCCCTGCCCCCAACTCATGTCCGCACGGGCATGGTGCCAGGCCGGACAAAATACGAAATCGTAGAGACACCTTCACCCCTGGTTAAAGCTCCTCTTCCCAAGGCGACCCCCAAAAAAACAACGCCCAAACCGACATTGGCTGAAGCTGCCGTGAAAGCGGAGGAACCTAAAGCCCGGGCGAAACCGGTGGCCAAACCGGCGGCCAAACCCGCCTCCGAACCCAAGGTGAAAACAGAAACCAAGGCTCCCGAAGCTGCCGAAACCAAGCCCAGAGCCACCCATAAGCCCAAGGCTGAAGCGCCGGCGGAAGAAAAACCCAAGACCTCCAAACCAGCCGCGGCCAAGCCGCCAAAGGCGGAATAGCCTCAGTTCATGGCCCAACTTCCCGAGGTCATCCAAGCCCTGCTGGATCCGGCTCAGTATCCGGACGACGCGCCTTCTGAGGTCAAACTCCTCCAGACGCAGATGTCCTTTGTGCTGCTCAACGGCAAGCACGCCTACAAGATCAGGAAACCGGTCAACCTGGGCTATGTTGACTACACCACCCTGGAAAAGCGCAAGCTATTCAGCGAAAAAGAAGTTTATCTCAACCGGCGATTGTGTCCCGACACCTATTTGGGCGTTGTCTCGGTCACCAGGAAAGACGATAAGATCCGACTCGGGGGCGAAGGCGAGATCATCGATTACGCCGTCAAGATGAAACAATTGCCGGCGGAGGGGATGCTGGACCTCCGCTTGAAGACCGGCGATGTCAAGCCGGAGGTGCTTGAATTCGTGGCCAGGGCGGTCGCCAACGTTCACGACATGGCCGACACCAACGGCGAGATCGCCCGCTTCGGCGAAATAGACGGAATCAGGCGGAACGTAGAGGAAAATTTCGAGCAGAGCCGGCCGTACATCGGGCGGGCGCTCAACCAGTCCCAATTCGAAAAACTTAAGGAATATTTCGATACTTTTCTCGAGCAAGCGATCCTTTTCGTCAGCCGGGTTGAAAGAAGACACATAAGGGACTGCCACGGCGACCTCCATTCCGCGCATATCTGTTTCCAGGATCACGGCATTTGCATCTTCGACTGTATCGAGTTCAACGACCGCTTCCGCTACGGCGATACCGCCTCGGAGGTTGCTTTCCTGGCAATGGACCTCGATCACTACGGACGGGCGGACTTGCGGCGGATTTTCATCGATGAATATGTCAAAAAGAGCGGCGATACCGGCTTGTGCGAACTCTTGCGCTTTTATCAGGCTTACCGCGCTCATATCCGAGCCAAGGTGGCCTGTTTCAAACTGGATGATCCATTTGTACCTGAAGCAGAGAAGGCCGAGGAGTTGGCCAAAGCCCAGGGTTACTTCGACCTGGAATTGTCTTACACCCGCCCAAAGCCTGCACTCATCATCATGTCCGGCTACACCGGCAGCGGTAAATCGGCTGTCGCAACCGAGTTAGCGAAGCACCTGGGACTCGTTTACATTTCATCAGACGTTACCAGAAAAACGTTGGCGGGATTGCCATTGAATCAACGTTCAGCGGAGGGTATCGACGCCGGGCTTTACTCGCGGGAAATGACTGAGAAGACCTATCAGTCCATTCTGATGATGGCAGAGGGAGCCCTCAAGTCGAAGGATTCGGCTATCGTTGACGCCACTTTCCTGTCGAAAGAACAACGCATGAAGGCAGCCGATATTGCCCGGAGGAACGGCGCCGATTTCATCATCATCGAATGCCGCCTCGATGAAGATGAACTGAAACTGCGTCTTCAACAACGGATGGCCGGAGTCTCCGACGGCACTTGGCAGGTCTACTTGAGCCAAAAATCGAAGGCAGAACCGGTGACCGAGGTTCCAACCGGCGCGAATCATGTTATAATTGACGCATTGCGTCCAATTTCGGATAACGTTCGTCACATCATCGATAACCTGACCTGAAGAAAGGTAAAAAATGGCAGTTACCTCGGGTATCAAAGATCCCTCGCTGGCGGGGTTAGGCAACGAGCGCATTGCCTGGGCTGGCAGGGAAATGCCGGTTTTAGAACTCATCGCTGAGCGATTCAGAAGAGAGAAGCCATTCAAGGGAATCCGCATCTCTGCGTGTCTCCACGTAACATCGGAAACCGCCAACTTGGCGCTCACCCTGAAAGTTGGGGGCGCTGACCTGGTGCTCTGCGGCTCCAATCCCCTATCCACCCAGGATGACGTAGCCGCGGCGCTGGCTGCCTGCGGCATCCCCACCCACGCCATCAAGGGCGAAGACGATAAGACATATTACAAGCACATCATTTCGGCCATCGACCACAAGCCGCAACTGACCGTGGACGATGGCGCCGACCTGGTGACCACCCTCCACACCAAGCGCACCGAACTGCTGAAGGATGTCATCGGCGGTACGGAGGAAACGACCACAGGGGTTATCCGGCTTCGCGCCATGGCCGCCGCCGGGGAACTGAAATATCCGCTGATCGCCGTCAATGACGCCAAGACCAAGTATCTCTTCGACAACCGCTACGGCACCGGCCAGAGCACTTTCGACGGCATCACCCGCGCCACCAATATACTTTGGGCAGGCAAAAAGATCGTGGTGGCTGGCTACGGCTGGTGCGGCCACGGCGTAGCCCTGCGCGCCCGGGGCATGGGGGCTTATGTCATCGTCACCGAAGTGGAGCCTGTCAGGGCGCTCGAAGCGGTTATGGACGGTTTCGCCGTCATGCCGATGAACGAGGCCGCCAAAGTGGGCGATGTGTTCATTACCGTCACCGGGGATAAGCACGTTATTGGCGCCGCTGATTTTACGGTGATGAAAAACGGCGCGATACTAGCCAACTCCGGCCATTTCAACGTCGAGATCGACATCCCAGCACTTGAAACCGCCGCTAAATCGAAGCGAACGGTCAAGCCGTTCGTCGAGGAATTCGTCATGGCCGACGGTAGAAAGATTTACCTACTGGGCGAAGGCCGCCTGATTAACCTCGCCGCCGCCGAAGGCCATCCGGCCTCGGTCATGGACATGAGCTTCGCCAACCAGGCTCTCGGCTTGGAATATCTGGTCAAAAACCGCGGCAAGTTGTCGCCCGGCGTCTATTCTATGCCGGCTGATATTGACGGCAATGTCGCCGCGCTCAAGCTGAAAAGCTTGGGCGTAACAATCGATGTTTTGACCCCGGAACAGCAAAAATACCTGTCAAGCTGGCAGGAAGGAACTTAGGAGGATATATGCTCAGCTGCCAAGATTCCGATAAGTACATGTTCACTTCGGAGTCAGTCACCGAAGGTCATCCGGATAAGATATGCGACCAGATCTCGGACGCGGTATTAGACGCCATCTTAGCCCACGACCCCTATGGCCGCGTCGCCTGCGAGACCGCCGTAACCAACGGGCTTGTCTTCGTCCTGGGTGAGATCACCACCAAGACCTATGTCGAGATCCCCGAAGTGGTGCGTCGCACAATAAAGGAGATCGGCTATACCAAGCCCCAGTACGGTTTTGACTACCAGTCCTGCGGCGTTCTCGTTTCGATCAACAAGCAGTCTCCGGATATCGCATTCGGCGTCGGCCAGTCGATGGAAGCCAAGGCCGGTTCGACCGACCCGATGGATGCCGTCGGCGCCGGCGACCAGGGTATGATGGTCGGCTACGCCTGCAACGACACCCCGGAACTGATGCCCCTGCCCATCGCCCTATCCCACCGGCTGTGCCGGCAGCTCGCCGTGGTCAGAAAACAGGGCGTACTGCCTTACCTCCGGCCGGACGGCAAGAGCCAGGTCACTGTGGAGTACCACCTGGGCAAACCCAAGAGGATCGAGACGGTGGTCATTGCCGCCCAGCACGACGACGTGCCCCAGTCCAAGATCCACGATGATATCGTCCGGGAAGTCATAAAGCCGATCTTGCCGGCCAAGCTTCTGGATGACAATACCAACTATTTCGTCAACACCACCGGCCGCTTCATCATCGGCGGCCCGGCCTCCGATACAGGCTTCACCGGCCGCAAGATTCTCGTCGACACCTACGGCGGCATCGCCCGCCACGGCGGCGGCGCTTTCTCCGGCAAGGACCCCACCAAGGTCGACCGCTCCGCCGCCTACATGGCGCGGTACGTCTCCAAGAACATCGTCGGAGCCGGCATCGCCGACCAGGTCGAGATGCAAATCTCCTACACCATCGGCCGCGCCCAGCCGCTTTCCGTGTCCCTGGAAACTTACGGTACCTGCAAGATCTCGCAGGAGCAATTGATGGACTTGGTGTCCAAGAACTTCGACCTTAGGCCGGAAGCTATCATCGAGCATCTCGAACTCCGGCGGCCGATCTATCGCCAGACCGCCTCCTACGGCCACTTTGGCCGGACCGACATCGACCTGCCCTGGGAACGCCTGGACAAAGTTGAAAGTCTCAAAGCCGCCCTGGCGGCCCATGCCAGGAAATAACCATCGTAGTGTGCATCGCCAACGGGACGCAATAAAAATTGCGTCCCGTTTTTATATTGATCCAACACAATCAAATTCGGTTGGGGTGATTGTCCGTTGGGTGGGGGTTCTGTCTAGCTTATAAACAGGCTGCTGACCTCCGGCCGTGGTGAGCCTGTTGAATCCATGAACAAACGGTCCCCGATTAGAAATCGTTTCACCTACGACAAGCTCAGAGCCTGCCCTGAGCGAACGAATGGGGCGAACGGCCTTTGATAAAGGAAAAGCACCGACAGGTTTTTATTAGTGGCGGCGCGTGCCACTTTGCTAGAATAGGGTCAGCTAATAAGTGAGGAAATACCATGAATTCAAACCCTGCAGCGGCCATCAAATTCGGTACTGATGGCTGGCGAGGCCTCATCGCCCGCGATTTCACCTTCGACAACGTCGCCGTCTGCGCCGCCGCCTATGCACGTTACCTGACCGAGACCGGTCTGGGAAAACGTGGCGTGGTCATCGGTTATGACACCAGGTTTTTATCGGAAGAGTTCGCCCGCGAAGCAGCAGCCGTACTTAATGCCGCCGGTATCAAGGTCACCCTCTCGGTCTGCGCTTTGCCCACTCCTGTCGTCAGTTGGAGCGTCCTCAACCGGAGATGCGGCGGCGGCGTGGTAATCACAGCCTCCCACAACCCGGGCATCTGGAACGGCTTCAAGGTTAAATCTGACACTGGTTCTTCCGCCCCGACCGAGACGATATCGCGGATCGAACAACACCTCAAAGATATCGTCGCCTCCGATTTCGTCCCGTCGAGGATGGTCGCCGAAGAAGCGGCCAAGAAGGGGTTGTTGGTTATCGCCGAATTGGTCCCTCTATATCTTGAACACCTGGGTACACTGGTCGATATTCCCTGGCTGCGGAAAACCAGTTTCAAAATAGTTGTCGATTCGATGCACGGCGCGGGAGCGGGTATTTTCAGCCAACTGCTCGGTAAAAAATACGACTTGGCTGAGATCAAAGCCGAACGAAACCCCGTTTTTCCCGGAATGCGCCAGCCGGAACCCATCGATATAAACCTTAAGGAACTCGAAGCGAAAGTTGTCGACGATATAGCGGATGTCGGTCTGGCCACTGACGGCGATTCCGATCGCATCGGCATCGTCGACGAGCACGGCGTTTTTCTGACCCAGCTGCAGGTGATGTCTCTTCTGGCCCTCTACCTCCTCGAAACCAGAGGTGAGCGAGGCGCCATCGTCAAAACGATCACTACTTCTTCGATGCTGCCCAAGCTTGGCAAGCTGTACGGCGTCCCTGTTTTCGAAACGCCGGTGGGTTTCAAATACGTCGCTCCGATCATGGAGAGGGAAACCGCCATCCTGGGCGGCGAGGAAAGCGGCGGCTACGGCTTCCGCAACCACGTCCTGGAGCGCGATGCCATCATCGCCGGGCTGTATTTCCTGGACTTTATGGCTAAAACCGGCAAGAAACCCTCGGAACTGCTGAAATGGCTTTACAGCAAGGTCGGCGAGCACCATTACCGCCGGATCGACGTCGAATTCGACGCTACAGACCGGGATGCCATCTTGAATCGGCTGAAGCAGGCCAACCCGGCTACGCTGGAAGGTCAGGATGTCAAACGGGACATCCTGGACGGCTGGCGATTCACCCTATCAGACGGCTCATGGCTGCTTTTCCGCGCCTCCGGCACCGAACCGCTGCTCCGTATTTACGCCGAAGCCGCTTCGCCCCAAATAGTCGACCGTCTCCTTGAAACCGGGAAAAAAATCGCAGGAGTCTGATCTATGAACGAAGTAATGCTCGATGATGAAGCCACTTACTCTAAGTACGACTCCTCCGGCATGGGCAAGTGCATCCGCGAACTACCCACCGTCATTCTCGATGCGTGGCAGGCGGCTATCGATTTCGAATTGCCTGATGATCATAAGGTTGTAAATAAGGTTCTTATCCTGGGGATGGGCGGCTCGGCCATCGGCGGAGACCTTGTGCGACGCCTGCTGCTGCACGAGGCTAAAGCCCCGATCACCGTCCTAAGGGAATACAATTTACCCGGCTGGGTTGATGAGCGTACGCTAGTTATCGCCTCCAGCTACTCGGGCGGCACCGAGGAAACCCTTTCGGCCTTCAACCAGGCGCTGGCTACACCAGCCAAGAAACTGGTGATCACGACCGGTGGTAAGTTGTTGGACATCGCCCGGGAAAATGGCGTACCGGCCTTCGTGTTCAAGTATGACGCCCAGCCCCGCGCCGCCATCGCCTGGGGCGTTTACCCGCTGCTCAATTTCATCACCCGATTGGGACTGGCTCCCGATAAAACGGCCGAGGTCGCCGAGGCCGCCCTGGTCACCGAGCAGTTCGCCCGCAAGATCGAGCCCTCTAAAGACTTGCCGGTTAACCAAGCCAAGGAAATGGCTTACACATTCTATGGGCGGATTCCCGTCATTTACGGTTCGGATCTTGCCGTAGAGGTCGCCTACCGCTGGCAAACCCAGTTGAATGAGAACGCCAAGCAGTGGGCGTTCGCCCAGGCAATACCGGAACTCAATCACAACGCCGTCGTCGGGTACCAGTTTCCCGTCGACCTTGTCCCCAAGATGCAGGTGGTCATGCTGCGCTCTAATCACCTCTACGAGCGCAACATCAAGCGCTACCAGGTAACCGCCGAACTTCTGGCCCGCGCCGGCGCCCGGGTGACCTTCACCGAGGGGCGCGGCATCGCCCCATTAGCTCAGATGATGACCCTGATTCTCATGGGAGACTATACAAGCTACTACCTGGCGATGCTGAACGAGGTCGATCCTACGCCGGTCGAGGTGATCACTTATCTGAAGGGACGGCTGGCAGAGAGCGCATAATAAACTCTAAAAAGTATCGGGAGAAGCTGTC
Organism: Dehalogenimonas sp.; assembly: GCA_050859015.1. Lineage (GTDB taxonomy): Bacteria > Chloroflexota > Dehalococcoidia > Dehalococcoidales > Dehalococcoidaceae > Dehalogenimonas. The sequence goes on along the minus strand of CP139473.1, from coordinate 228,521 downwards.
AAATAGATGACGGGCATTCGCCAATACAATGGCCTGTCTACTGCTGAAGCCCAGGCACGCCTCAGCGAGTATGGATTAAACCAATTCTCGAAACCTGCCCGTATCAGCTTCCTTGAGATCGCCAGAGAGGAAATTACCGAACCGCTAATTCTCCTACTCCTCGCTGTCGGATTTTTTTACTCCATCTGGGGCAAACTGGAAGACGCCCTGACTATCTTCGCCATCATTCTAATCCTTGTATTGGTTGAGATCTGGAACGAATACCGGGCCAAGAAAGCGATTTCAGCTCTATCGACGGTGGCGGCACCCACCTCAAAGGTGGTCAGGGACGGAGCGGTGGTTGAAGTCGCCACGGAGTTACTGGTTCCCGGTGATCTCCAGGTATTGAGTTCGGGTACCCGAATCGGCGGAGACGGCAAGCTTGTAACTTCGTATGGTATCCAGATTGACGAGTCATCGCTTACCGGGGAATCGGTATCGATCGAAAAGACCCCAGGAGATGAAGCTTATGCCGGCACCATGGTGATCTACGGCGAAGGCCAGCTCCAGATCCAGGCGACCGGCAGAAACACCAGGCTGGGCAAAATTTCGGCGTTTGCTCAGAAAATCAAAGAACCGAAAACCCCTCTTCAGCTTGCCATGAAGACGCTTGCCAGGAATCTGGTCTGGATCGCTCTCTTTTTCAGCCTCATAATCCCCATATTGGGACTGCTCAGAGGGCAAGATTTGCAGCAGATGATTCTCACCGGCCTGGCCTTGTCATTTGCAACAATTCCGGAGGAAGGTCCCATCATCGTCACCCTCATTCTTGGCCTCGGTGCATATCAGTTATCAAAGAAAAATTTCCTGGTCAAAAGAACGCGTGCCGCCGAGGTGCTCGGGAGTGCCACGATAATCCTGACAGACAAAACCGGCACAATAACCGAGAGCCGGATGCAGGTGGTCGCCGTATTCCCCCAGTCCGCGGAACCACAAATCATCGCCACCGCTTTCCGTGCCCTGACGGTGATGTCCTTATCCCCAACCGACAAAGTGATCCTGGAGAAGGCTAAGGAATTGAACTCCGCCAACCCACCTGGTGAACTGGTCAGGCAGCGGCCATTCGGCGACGGCCGGAAGACGAAATCGGTGATCCGACGTTCCGATGGTCAATATGAGCTGGTAATGCTGGGAGCGCCGGAGGAAGTATTCGATACAAGCCGTCAAATCCCGCAAGAAGCCAGGGCAGTCCTGGTGGGAGAAGCAGGGCGAGGCAGGCGTATCATCGGCCTGGCGAGCAAAACTATATCCGATTCGGATCTTGATCTCTCTTGGCCTAAACTCGAACGCGACCTGGATTTCCTGGGCTTGATCTCGCTCGAAGATCCGCCCCGGCCGGGAGTCAAAGACACCATTGAACGAGCCGGCAAGGCAGGCATACGCACGATTATGGTCACCGGCGATCACCCGGAAACGGCGGCATACATCGCCAAAAATGTCGGTATCGAATCCGGACGGATTATGACCGGGACTGATCTGGGGACCATCGGCGATCCGGAATTACGCCAGGCGGTGAAAAATGTATCAGTTTTTGCGCGGACTACTCCGCAAGACAAGTACCGCCTGGTAAATGCACTTCAGGCAAACGATGAAATCGTGGCCGTGACGGGTGATGGCATCAACGACACCCTGGCTCTTAAGGCGGCGAATATTGGTATCGCGATGGGGATCCGGGGCACCGATGCCGCCAAAGAGGCAGCAGACGCCGTCCTGGCCGATGACAACTATGTAACGATCACGACCGGTATTTTCGAAGGCCGGAAGTTTTTCGACAACCTGAGAAAAGGCTTCAGATATTATCTTTCGGCTAAGACCGCGCTGGTACTGGTTTTTCTCCTGCCCGTTTTGGTAAATATTCCGTTTCCGTTTGCCCCGATACAGATTATCGTGCTCGAACTGTTCATGGACCTTGCGGCGTCATCGGCTTTTGTCGCTGAACCTGCCGAACCGACCATTTACACTAGGCCGCCGCGAGACCCCAAAAAGAAACTGTTCGACAGGCAATTAGTACGGCAGATCGCCGTGTCCGGATTGAGTCTCTTTACGGCGGTAATAGTGTCTTATTTGTTGGCGCTCAGGATGGATTTACCTGTTGCCGAAACCAGGACATTCGCTTTTTCAGCCTGGATCCTGGGTCACATTTTTTTAGCCTTTGTTTCGAGATCCGATGACGTGCCCCTCACCAGGATCGGCTTTCTGACTAACCGCATTATGGTAATCTGGGGGCTGGCGGCGATCGCATTCCTGCTGCTGGCGATCGCAGTTCCCGCAGTAAATTCCCAGTTGAAGCTGGGGCACATTTCCTTGGGCAATCTGGCAGTCGTAACCTTGATTTCGTTTGTGGCGATATTTTGGAGAGAAATCATCAAGTATCGGCGTAGAAACTAACTCATAACTATACTGCCAAAAGTCTGGTGGAAGGTTCTCAATCTTCGATTTAGAACCGATCATAGATTTTTTGGGAGTCAATGCCCATGTGTTCGGTTATATACCGGGCAAACATCCCCATATTTGTGAGTCGTATTCAGCAATTGTAAAACCGATACTGCTGTCGCAATAGTTTTTTTGGGAATTCAATCCCAGCTCATTCGATTGTTCCTACCCATGTCTTCGAGCCCAGAGGCGTCGCATCTTTGGGTGAAGCCGTACCCAGTGAATGTTTGAGTTCAATCGCTCCAACTAAAATTAATAACAAAAATACAATCTGGTTATTCTAATAAATTTCTATTAATCATTGGGAATAAAAATATATTAATAATAATAAATCGGCATAAAGTCCAATGGGGTACTAGTACCGATGGACGATGACAGTTCAACATAAGTAGTCTATAAGGATTAGTATATGTAACACAATCCTGAAAAATAACACAGTCCGCTTAAGCGGCAAGGAGTGCCTACCAGAGTAATAAAGGCATCAAACCTGTGCAAGTGTTTGATGCCTTAGTCTTTTTCTAAAGGCAGCTGAAAAATAAGACCGGCGGCCTCTCGCGAAGGCCGCCAGAAAGGAAGGGTTAAAGACTACCGGTCGGAGGTCAGAATTTAATGGCCTTCCATTTGTCATTATGCAGAAATTGCCAATCGATTGCAACGAGGAGATAAGGAAATGTCTAAGTTTCATAGCATTATTAGTCGAAGGGAATTTATGAAAGGTCTTGGCTTACTTGGCGCTGGTTTAGGCGGCGCCGCAGCCATAACACCTGTTTTTCATGACCTGGATGAACTGACATCATCGGGCGATACGTCTCGACAACGCGCTTGGTGGGTAAAAAAAGTCGATGAGCCGACAGTGGACATAGATTGGAACATCATGGCCCGTCATCATGGGTTTCATAGCACCCAATCTGGTGCAATTGTTGCAAGATATTGTGCCGGTGGACCGACAGAATATAGTGCAATAGTGGCTAAAGGTGCAGCTGCCATCAAACAGGGGATATTGAACAATACGCCCGGGCTTACCTTGAGAGACAATGCACTTGCCGATGCCGCGATGGGGATGGGGCTTAGTGGTGTCGTTTCACCGAGTTCTCCCGACCCCGCATATCTGACTGGGCAAGGGGTATATGGGGCTGCACCACAAACACCTGAGCAGAAGGGTGTACCAAAGTGGACAGGGACTCCCGAGGAAAATCTCCAGATGATGCGAGCAGCTATGGTCTTTTTCGGTGCCTCTGATATAGGTGCCTCAGAGTTGGACGACCATCATAAAAAAATCATCGGCCTTAACGGCGATAATATTTCCCAAGCTTACTTCCCTTACGGGTCAGCGCCCAAGTGGCCACCGCCGGAGGCAATCACCGCCCCAATAGAGTTTAAAGATGTTCCTAAGTTCTCGTGGGATTCACAAACTGGGTTGACTAGCATCCCCAGCAGTATCCCTCTTTATAGTATTTGCTACACTATTCCGCAATCGCACGAGATGTTCCGCACGACACCAACTTCAGCGCTCTTCAGCGCTGCCAACATTACACGCTATCGCCTGCGCGAAAACATGAGAACGGCAACCCAGGGCTTCCTCAGGGGCTTAGGATATCAGAGCCTGCGTGACACGCCATATCGCGGTATACCAAGTGGAGCCAGCGCCGCACTCACTGGTTTGACGGAGAACAGCCGTCAAACGAACATGGCTATCAGCCCGGAACATGGCAGCACTGTTGGTCTTTATGACATGTTGACAGATTTACCCCTTGCACCAACCAAGCCAATAGACGCTGGGATTTGGCGTTTCTGCCAGACCTGTGGCATATGCGCTAAAAACTGCCCTGCTGGGGCGATTGAACCCAAGGGGGGTAGGGAGCCTTCATATGAGGTTCCAGCATCTCAGGTTAATCCTTCATTTCCAGAACTTCCTGGTTTAGGATTCAGCCCACTCGGAGCAGGAGAATCTGAGTACTTCAAGACCGGTCGGAAGACCTATTGGAATGATTCAGTCAGCTGCAAGCTGTATTTTGATTCAGTCCCCAGAGGTTGTGCGATGTGCTTTGGAGTCTGTGTCTTCAACTCCCAATACGGAGCACTCGTTCACGATGTGGTCAGGGGAACGTTAGCTAATACCAGTTTATTCAACGGATTCTTTGCCCAGATGGACGAGACCTTTGGATTCGGCCTTGTAGAGGGTGAGGCAAAGGATGACTGGTGGAAGATGTCTCTGCCGTCTTACTCTTACTCGACCGCTCTTGGAGCCCGAAATGGCGGATACAAATAGAAAAGGAGAAAAGTCGTATGTGGGTCATTGTGGCTTTAATAATTGGCTTTGCAATAGCTACGTTGGTGTTCTGGGGGCGTTCGAAGGGTATTACCCTAAACTGGTACGAGTGGCTAATAGGAATAGTCGGCTTATTATTAGTCCTTTTTGCCATTCAGAACTTTTTTGAAGTCCAAACCGAGTTTCCACCAACACCAGCCAGCAAATTCCTTCTTTACGTTGGGCTACCAGGTTTGATCCTTATGGCAGTAGCTTGGCAGCTATCAATTAGAAGAAAAAAGACAACCTAATAAAGTTAGAAGGAGCCAGCCTTTATAAAGGCTGGCTCCTTTGTTAACCATGAGCTCAACACTCGGTTATCCTAAGATGACGTACGCATAGAAGGGCAATGATCCCGATGAATGTGCGTCGGTGATAATCTTATTTTTGGACCGACTACCCATTGAAAAGCCCTCCAGCCTAGAGTAATCTAACACCCGACAAAGTTATAAAACAGGAGGTCAGTTTCCATGGAAAGCAGATGTGCAGAGTGCTCCATGCGTAAAAAGGCTGAAGCTAATCCCAGAGCTTTTATGAGCCGGATCTGGAAATGGCACACCGGGTGGTGCCCCGGCTGGAAAGCCTACCAGAAATCCCTGAAAGAACAGTCAAGCTGATCTAAAGAAATACGATACGAGGTTTCACCCAATTTAGTCATTGTGGTGGGGGGATTGGCTTACTGGTAGTATTTGACATTGGTATTATTGGTATTACCCGTTCTCCCAACAAAAGAACCCGCTCTCTTTTTGGAAAGCGGGTTCTTCAAATCCAATAATCCGGTGGTTAACGCTTGGTGTACTGAGGCGCCTTGCGGGCCCGCTTGAGGCCAGCCTTCTTGCGTTCCTTTGTGCGAGGGTCACGGGTTAAGAGGCCATTCTGGCGCAATACCGCTTTGTTCTTCTCATCGACGGAGATGAGGGCACGGGACACGCCCATGGCGATAGCGTCGCTCTGGCCGGAGATACCACCGCCGGAGCATTTAATCATGACGCTGAACTTGCCGGAGGTCTCGGTGACCTCGAACGGCTTCATCACTGCGCGGACATATTCCGGCCGGTGGAAGATCTCTTCGAACGGCTTGCCGTCAACGACGATGGCGCCCTTGCCCGGCGTCAGCCTGACCTGGGCGACTGCAGACTTGCGGCGGCCGGTACCCTGGAAATAGTTCTTTTTCGTATCCATCTCTTATCCCCTCTATTAGGCTTCAGACTTCGCTGGAGCCTGGCTCAGGTGCGGGTGCTCCGCGCCGGCGTAGACGCGCAGTTTCTTGAACATCGCCGAACCAAGGCGGTTGCGCGGCAGCATGCCGCGGATGGCATGCTCCAGCGGGAAGGTCGGCTTCTTCTCCAGGGCTTCGTTCAGGCTTTCCTTGCGAAATCCGCCCGGATAGCCAGAGTGGCGATAGTAAAATTTATCGGTGCCCTTCTTGCCGGTGGCGGTTATCTTGCCGGCGTTGATGATGATGACGCCGTCGCCGGTGTCCAGGTGCCGGCTGAAGGTCGGCTTGTGCTTGCCCTGCAGCCAGACCGCCGCTTGAGCCGCCACCTGCCCCAGGACCTTGCCCTCGGCATCGATGACGTGCCACTCGCGGGTGATATCCCCCGCCTTGACGCTAAATGTTTTCATTGTAATCTCCCAAGTCTCTCAGGTAGTTTATCTTCACCAGGCACAGCCCTTTGCCCGGTACTGCCGGACCGGCCGATCCCGGTTTTTTAACTTCCAATAATGCCCCGAACTCTTCGGGACTCATCCTTCCCTGCCCCACTTTTATCAGGGCGCCCACAGTGTTCCTGATCTGGTGGGTCAGGAACGAGCTGGCCACCATCCGGAAGGACACTTCCATCCCCTCGCGGTTAACTCCTGCTTCATAAACGGTGCGCACCGTGCTCTTGCCGGATGATCCCGCACTACCGAAAGCCGCCAGGTCGTTGGTGCCGACGAGCGTTTTGGCCGCTGCGTCCATCGTCTGTTCGTCCAGCGGTGGCGCCACCCGGTAGCGGAAGCGCTCGTTCAAAGGCGAGGGCACCGGGCTGTTCCATAGGCGGTAGACGTACTCCCGGCTGACTGCCTCCCGGCGAACATCCAGCGAGTCAGGTATCCGGTAGACCGCCTTCACCGCGATGTCATCGGGAAGGAAGCGGTTCAACCCGCCCATGACCCGCTCGATCGGCAGCTTCGACGCGCCGCGGAAACAGGCCACCTGCCCCTGGGCTGAAACCCCCGTGTCGGTGCGGCTTGCAAGCAGCACCCGGAGCTTTTCCCCGGTCAGTTTTTCAATAGCCGCCTCCAGTTCCGACTGGACCGTGGCACCCCGGCACTGGTACTGCGACCCCACCAGCCTTTGCCCGTCATATTCAATTATTAAAGCTACTTTGGTTGCCAATTTACCGATCAGAGAAATCTACTTGACCAGCTCCACCACGGCTTCGGAAGCGCCATCGCCGACCCTGGGGCCTATCTTGATAACCCGGGTGTAGCCGCCGGCGCGCTCGGCGTAGCGCTTGGCCAGGTCGCCGAACAGCTTTTCGACGACTTTCTCATCGTAGATGTATGCCATGGCCTGGCGGCGGGCGTTCAGATCGCCGCGTTTGCCCAGGGTGACCATCTTCTCGGCGACGCGCCGGATCTCCTTAGCCCTGGGCTCGGTGGTGGTGATCTTCTCATAACCCAAAAGGTCGGTCACCAGGCCGCGGAACAGCGCTTCGCGCTGGCCTTTATCGCGGTCGAACCGCTTGACAAGATTTCCATGTCTCATTCTATTTCACCTTACTCCGCAGCCGCCTGAGAGCGTTTGCGCTTGGGTTTCTTTTCTTCTTCTTCCTCGGCCATAACCGGCGCTTCTTCCGGCGGACAGCCATCGACCGGGTTCAGCGACAGGCCGAAGACCTGCAGGCGCTCTTCCAGTTCGTTCAGGCTCTTCAGGCCGAAGTTCCTGAGACCCATGAGTTCGTCGATGCCACGGGTCATGACCTCGCCGACAGTGGTTATGCCGGCGTGGCGCAGGCAATTTAAAGACCGCACCGACAGGTCGAGTTGCTCGATGGGCATATTGAACTTCTCTTCGGGAATGGCCAGTTTCTCGACCCGCTTCTCGTGGACAATCACCGGCGCCCCACCGACCGAGGTGAACGGCTGGAACTGCTTGAGCAGTATCGCTGCTGACTCGGACAGAGCTTGGGACGGCGAGATGGTGCCGTCGGTCCAGACATGAAGGTGCAGGCGCTCGTAGCCTGTCTCCTGCCCCATGTGGACCGGCTCGGTGGTGTAGTTGACCTTCTCCACCGGGCTGAAGATGGCGTCCTGGGGAATGGTGCCGATGGTCGGGTTTTCCTTGGAATCGGCCAGAATGTAACCCCGGCCCAGTTCGACGTCCATTTCCATATACAGGAGGGCGTCCTTATCGTCCATGGTCAACAGATACAGGTCGGGATTGGCGACTTCGAAATCGTTCGAAGGTTCGATGTCGGCGGCGGTGACCCGTTTCTTGCCTTTGACATCGAGGATGAGCCGGCCCGGCCGGTTGGCCAGGGATTTCAGCCGCAGCCCTTTCAAGTTCAGCAGGAAATCCATGGTGTCTTCCTTGGCCTTGGGCAGCGGCGAAAACTCGTGCTGCACGCCTTCGATGCGCACCTGGGTGACCGCGGCTCCCGGCAGGGACGATAACAGTATCCGCCGCAGGGCGTTGCCCAGGGTGGTGCCGAAGCCTTTATCCAGCGGCTCGGCGACAAAATGGGCGTAGTCGCCGCGGGCCTCTTTTGTTTCAATTACGGGCTGGGCAATATCTGACACAGCCTAACCTCCTTAAGACAGACCAAAAAGCTAACGAGAGTAGTATTCGACTGCCGCCCGCGCGTCCAATTTCTGGTCCAGGTCGGCGGTGGTGGGCAGGGAGACTACCTTGCAGGCAAGATTCTTGCGGTCCAGGGCGAGCCACTGCGGCACTGCCTTGGACTCAATGATTTCTAGGACGCGCTTGTAATACCCGGTCTTTAAGCTCTGCTCTTTGAAAGCGATGGTATCGGCTTCCTTGACCAGGTAGGACGGGATATCGATGTTCTTGCCGCCGACCACGATATGGCCGTGGCGGACGAGTTGGCGAGCCTGGGCGCGGGAATCGGCCAGACCGAGGCGATAGACGACGTTGTCCAGGCGACGCTCCAAAAGCAGCATCAGGGTGTCACCGGTGACGCCAGGCTGACGCTCAGCCTCGGCGAAGAAGCGCCGGAACTCGCGCTCCAGCATGCCGAAGGAGTAGCGGATTTTCTGCTTCTCCCGGAGCTGGGTACCGCGGTCGGACATGCGGCGCGGCCGGTTGGGCTGCGGTCCGGGTGGCTTGGGGCGCTTGTCAAAGGTGCAGTGCGAAAAGCACTTGTTGCCCTTGAGCATCAGTTTCTCGCCGCTGCGGCGGCACTGTCGGCAGACTGCCAAATAATATCTAGCCATAGTTCTCTCTTATACCCTCCTTCTCTTGGGAGGGCGGCAACCGTTGTGGGGAATCGGCGTCACGTCGCGGATACCGGTGACAATCAGGCCGGCGGCCTGCAGCGAGCGGATGGCCGCTTCGCGCCCCGAGCCTGGGCCTTTGACGAAGACCTCGATCTGGCGCAGGCCGCTTTCCATGGCCTTTTTGGCGCAGTTCGTAGCAGCCATCTGGGCGGCGTAAGGGGTGCCCTTGCGGGAGCCCTTGAAGCCGGCGTTGCCGGAACTGGTGGTGGCTAGGACGTTGCCCTGGGGATCGGCCAGGGTGACGATCGTATTATTGAACGTCGCCTGGATGTAGGCCTTGCCTACCGGTATATTACGCTTCTCTTTTTTCTTGACACCAACCCTTTTCTTGGTTGCCATTTTGCCTCCTAATCAGTGTGGTAGGTTACTTCTTAGCCGCGCCGCGCTTCTGGCCGCGACCGGCGACGGTCTTTCTGGGACCGCGGCGGGTACGCGCGTTGGTGCGGGTGCGTTGCCCGTGTACCGGGAGTGAACGGCGGTGACGCAGGCCGCGATAGGAGCCAATGTCAATCAGCCGCTTGACATTCAGGTTGATCTCCTTGCGCAGATCGCCCTCGACGCGGAACTCCTTGTCGACGACCTCGCGGAGACGGTTGAGTTCCTCCTCGGTAAGGGCGCTCACCTTGGTCGTCGGTTCGATGTCGAGCCGCGCCAGGATCTTCGCCGACAGGGCTGGCCCTATGCCGTAAAGGTACGGCAGGGAATACAGCACCTGCTTGTTCTCTGGAATATCTACACCAGCGATACGTGCCATATTTTCTCCTTAACCCTGGCGCTGCTTGTGCTTGACGGTGGTGCAGATGTTCCTGACCACGCCGTTGCGCCGCACGATTTTACATTTTTCGCATCTTGTCTTGACCGATGCCCTGACTTTCACTTCTAACTCCTTGTCCCGTTACGACTTGAACCGGTAGGTGACCCGACCCCTAGTCAGGTCATAGGGCGAAAGCTCGACTAAAACCCTGTCGCCCGGCAGTATTCTGATGTAATGGACCCGCATCTTGCCCGAGATATGCGCCAGGACCTCGTGCCCGTTGGCCAGTTCCACCCTGAAACTGGCGTTAGGCAGCGCCTCCAGCACCGTACCCTCGACCTCGATAGCGTCTTTCTTAGGCATAATTCCGCCGCCTACCTGGCCAGCGTCAGTACCTCCGCCTCGCCGTCGGTGATGGCGATGGTGTGCTCGAAGTGGGCCGACAGCTTATCGTCGGCGGTAGATACCGTCCAGGCATCGGCGCCGACTTTGGTGCGCCAGGTGCCCAGGTTCAACATCGGCTCCAGCGCCAGGGTCATGCCCCGCCGCAGCACCATGCCGTTGCCCGGCCGGCCGTAGTTGGGCACCGACGGGTCTTCGTGCATCGATTGGCCGATGCCGTGACCGGCGTATTCTCTGACTACGCCGTAACCGCGGCTCTCGGCATAATTCTGCACCGCCGAACCGATATCGCCCAGCCGGTTGCCCGGTTTGGCGGCCGCGATACCGGCATTAAGAGCGCCTTCAGTGGCGGCTATAAGATCAGCCGCTTCCTTTGAGATCTGCCCTACCCCGGCGGTCAACGCGGAATCGGCTTGGAAACCCTCGACGATGTCGCCCAGGTCCAGCGAGACGATGTCGCCCTCTTTGAGGATACGCTCGCCGGGGATGCCGTGAACGATCTCTTCGTTTATCGAGACGCACACGCTCGCCGGAAAGCCGCGGTAACCCTTGAAGGAGGGGACCGCGCCCATTTTCCGCAGCATCGTGTCAGCCAGTGTGTCTAGTTCCGCCGTTTTCATGCCAGGTCTGAGTTTTAATTTAAGCTCCTGCAACACCGTGCCCAGTATTACGCCGGCTCGGCGCATCAGCGCTATTTCCCTTTCCGATTTTAAAATAATACCCATTAAGCCTTTTTCAGCGCCGCTACCACGCGCCTCGTGATCGCCGTGATTTTGCCCGTGCCGTTTACCTCCACCAGGCTGCCCGCCTTGCGGTAGTATTCGATCAGGGGTGCCGTCTCCTTGAAGTAGACAGTGAGGCGCTTCTGCACCGTTTCCGGGGTGTCGTCGCTGCGCTGGTACAATTCGCCACCGCACTTGCGGCATTTTGCCGATTCAGCTTTGTCCATAGCGGTGTAGGGCGTCTGGCATCCGCGACAGATCCAGCGGTCGGACAGTCTCTTCACTAGCTCAGTCTCCGGCACCGCAAAATAAATCGCCCGGCCGACTTTTTCGCCGGTTTTATTCAAAGCTTTGTCGAGAGCTTCAGCCTGTGCCAGCGTCCTGGGAAAGCCGTCGAGGATCACGCCTGCGGCGTCACCAAGCTGGGTGATCCGGCCTAAAACCATGCGGATCGTCACTTCATCGGGCACCAGCTGCCCCTTGTCAAGGTACGATTTAACCTCCCGGCCCAATTCATCGCCGGAAGCGATGTGCTTGCGGAACAGGTCGCCCGTGGCCAGGTGGGCCATGCCCAATTTCTCGGCCACCACTGCCGCCTGAGTCCCCTTGCCGGCGCCCGGCGCGCCCAGAAAAACTACATTATACATCAAACTGCTCTACTTGATAAAGCCTTCATAGCGGCGCATCACCAGCTGGGCTTCCAGTTGCTTCATGGTGTCCAGCACCACACCGACGACGATAAGCATGCCGAAGCTGGAGAGCTGGAGCGTCTGCACTCCGGTGATCTGGTTGGCAATGAACGGAAAGACCGCCACCAGCGCCAGGAACAGCGCGCCGCCCCAGGTGATGTTGCGGATAACAGCGTTAAGGTAATTGGCCGTCTGCTTGCCCGGCCGGATGCCAGGGATAAACCCGCCCTGCTTCTGCAGCGTTCCCGGAAGGTCCTGCTGCTCGAAGACGACCATGGTATAGAAGAAGGCGAAAGCGATGGTCAGCAGGAAGAACAGCACCCAGTAGAACAGCCCCACCGGCAGGCCGGTGTTGGGATTGAACCAGTTGTAAATGGTGTTGGCGAAGTTGGGGTCCGATCCCGCCGGGTTCATGAAGTAGCTGGCGATGGTGCCCGGGAAGATGACCAGCGCCGAGGCGAAGATCAGCGGGATCATGCCGGCGGTGTTGACCCTGAGCGGTATATGGGAAGCGCCGCTCTGACGGTACATCCGGCCACTCTTGATCACCGTTTTGGCGTACTGCACCGGTATGCGCCGGTGGGCCTCGGTGAAAATGACGATAAGGACGGTGATCAGCAGGGCGATGATAAGGTAAGCCGCCAGGCCCAGGAACTGGTCCTTGGCCAGGTAGCCCTGCCCGATCAGGGTAGGTAGCCCGGCGACGATGCCGGCGAAGATGATGATGGAGACGCCGTTGCCGATGCCGTACTGGGTGATCTGCTCGCCCAGCCATACCAGGAACAGGGTGCCGGCAGTCAATGAAATGATGATGGCGGCGGTCAGGAGCGGATCGGAAGCGGCCACCACGCCCTCGCGCTGCAACAGGACCAGCTGGCCCCAGCCGCCCAACGCCGCCAGGGGCACGGTCAGCCAGTGGGTGATCAAATTGATCTTGTTGCGCCCGGACTCGCCTTCCTGAGACAACCTCTGGAGGGCGGGCACGATCGGCGTCATGAGGGTCATGACGATGCTGGCGGTGATGTAGGGGTAAACGCCTAGCGCCAGCAGGCTGAAGTTTTTAAGAGCGCCGCCGGAGAAAATATCGAGCATGCCCAGGATGGGATTACTCTCCATCAGGTTGGCCAGGGCGCCGGAATCGACGCCCGGCATGGGCACATGGGCAACAACCCGGAAAGCCAGCAGAATGCCAAGGGTGATGAGGATGCGCCGCCGTAAATCCGGCAGGCTGAAGGCATCGAACATCGCCTGGAGCAGCTTGGGTCGGCCCGATTTCTCCGGCATTAGATTTCCTCTACTTTGCCGCCGGCAGCTTCGATCTTAGCCTTGGCCTCGACGCTGAAGGCGTTAGCCCGGACGGTGAGCGCCCGGTCGACTTCACCGTCGGCCAGGACCTTGACCGGCTTGGCGGCTGATTTCAATAACTTGGCCGAGACCAAGAGTTCCGGGGTGACCACGGTACCGGCCTCGAAATGGTTTAGCTCGGCGACGTTGACCACGTCATATTCGACGCGGAAGGGATTGACGAAACCGCGCTTCTGGGGCAGCTTTTTGATCAGCGGGTTCTGGCCACCCTCAAATCCCGGACGGACGCGCCCGCCGGCCCGCGCTTTTTGGCCTTTCATACCGCGGCCGGAATAGCTGCCGTGACCCGAGGCGTCGCCCCGGCCAACCCGTTTGCGGCTCTTGGTCGCGCCGGCTGACGGTATTAGTTCATGCTCTTTCACTATTATACCTCCGCCACGGTCACCAGGTGCCTGACCTTCTGGATCATGCCCCGGATGGCCTGGTTGTCTTCCTGGACGACCGTCTGGTGTAATCTCTTTAAGCCCAGCGACTCCAGGGTATCTTTCTGGTCGAACTTGTACTTGATGCCGCTCTTGATCAGAGTGATGGAAATCTTAGCCATTGACGACCTCCTCGGCGGTAACGCCGGCGCGCCGCTTGGCCAGTACGTCCTTGGGGTTCTGGACCTGTGCCAGGGCGGCGATCGTCGCCCGGGCGACATTGACCTTGTTCGGGCTGCCCAGGCTCTTGGTCAGAATGTCCTTAACCCCGGCGGTCTCCAGAACGGCCCGGACCGAACCGCCGGCGATGATGCCGGTGCCTGGGGCAGCCGGTTTCAGGAAGACCTCGGCGGCGCCGAATTTCACACGGATCTCGTGATGGATGGTGGTGCCGTTCATGTCGACCTTGATAAGGTGCTTCTTGGCGGTGGCCGAAGCCTTGGCGATAGCCACCGGCACTTCCTTGGCCTTGCCCATGCCCACGCCAACATGCCCAGCGCCATCGCCGGTGACCACGAGCGCGGAAAAGGCCATGCGCTTGCCGCCCTTTACCACCTTGGTCACCCGGTTAATATAGATCAGCTTATCGTTGAGCGACAGCTCCTGGGGATCGATCTTGGAAATCATTCCTTTTACCATAGAGACTCCTAAAACGAAAGTCCGGCGGAACGGGCCGCCTCGGCCAGGGCTTTAATCCGGCCGTGATATTTATTGCCGCCGCGGTCAAAGACCACTTCCTTGATCCCGGCGTCCAAGGCTCGCTTAGCGATGGTTTTGCCGACCAGTTCCGCCTGGTCTATTTTCTTCTTGTCCGCCGACTGGGTCTTCAGTTCGGCATCGAGGGTTGAGGCCTGCGCCAGGGTGGCCCCGCGCTTATCGTCGATAACCTGGGCATACATATGTTCCAGCGAGCGGAAGACGCACAACCTGGGACGGTCCGCAGTGCCCGACAGGGTTTTACGCAGCCGTTCGTGGCGCATCAGCCGCGCCGCTCTGGATGTCTGTTTAACCATTATTTAGCCGCCTTTCCTACCGCTTTGCCAGGCTTCAATTTGATTCTCTCGCCGGCATAGCGGATGCCCTTGCCCTTGTAGGCATCGGGCTTTTTGACGCCTCTGATCTCGGCCGCCACCTGGCCTACACGCTCCTTGTCGATGCCGACGACCTTGAGCTTGGTCGGCGTTTCGACGATAAAGGTGATGCCCTTTTCTGGGGCCACCTCGACAGTGTGAGAGTAGCCGACCCTGAGCACCAGGGTCTCGCCGGATTTCTCAGCCCTGAAGCCGACGCCGACTATCTCGAGGCCTTTCTCGTAACCCTCGCTGACACCCTTGACCATGTTGGCTAGGAGCGTGCGGGAAAGACCGTGAAGGGCCTTGTGCTGTTGGGCGTCCGAAGGCCGCTTGACCACCAGCTTACCGTCTTCCTGGGTGATGGCCATCTCCGGGGAGAAGGTCCTTTTAAGTTCGCCTTTGGGGCCGGTGACGGTTACAGTGTCGCCGTCGATGGCGACCTTGACACCTTTGGGCACGGCCACCGGCAATTTTCCAATTCGTGACATCTCAGTATCCTCTAGACTCTACCAAACTTTGAGCAGGAGTTCGCCGCCGACACCAGCCCGCCAGGCCTGATACCCGGTCATTACACCCTGAGGAGTGGACAAAACGGCCACGCCCAGCCCTCCGTAAACGCGGGGAATCTCGCCGCGCTGGACGTAGACCCTTAAGCCCGGCTTGCTGACGCGCTCCAGACCGGATACCGCCGGTATACCTTTTTCGTCGTAACGCAACGTCACCTTGATCTGGCGTTCGGGTTTCGTGCCGGTAACCTCGAAGCCGGAGATGAAACCCTCCGCTTTGAGGAGCTTGGCAATGTTCTGCTTGATGCGCGAGGCCGGGATGGTCGTCGTCTCGTGCCCGGCCATAGCGGCGTTTCTAATCCGGGTCAACATATCGGCAATAGGATCAGTCATCGGGCTTCCCCCTGTAATTGCTTAAACATATTTTTCATTTACCAGCTCGACTTCCGGACGCCCGGGATCTGACCCTGGAGGGCCAGCTCGCGGAAGCAGATGCGGCACAGACCGAACTGGCGGATGTAACCGCGCGGTCGACCGCACTTCAGGCAGCGGTTGTGCTGCTGCACCTTAAACTTAGGAGTCCGCTTGGATTTGACGATTTTAGATGTCTTAGCCATTGTTACCTCTATTCTTTGGCGAACGGCATACCGATACCCTCGAGCAGGGTCCGGCTCTCGGCGTCCGTCTTGGCTGTGGTGACTATGCAGACCTCCAGCCCGCGCAGTTTGTCGACCTTGGAAAAATCGATCTCCGGGAAAACTGTCTGTTCCTTGAGACCTAGGGCATAACTGCCCCGGCCGTCGAAGGCGTCGGTCGGCACGCCCTGGAAATCGCGGAGGCGCGGCAGCACGACGCTGATGAGTTTCTCCAGGAAGTTGTACATGGCCGCGCCTCTAAGCGTTACCTTAAGGCCGATGGGCATGCCGACCCTGAGCTTGAAGTTGGCGATGGACCGCTTGCTGCGGGTGATCACCGGGTGCTGCCCGGCGATGGACGCCAAATCGGCCTGAGCGGTCTCCACTGCCTTGGGGTTGGCGGAGGCTTCTTTGCCGACGCCGACGTTCAGCACCACCTTGGTGATGCGCGGCACCTGCATGACGTTCTCGTAGCCGTAGGCCTGTTTCAGCCTCGGCACGGCTTCTTTAATGTATTTTTCTTTAAGTCCGGCCATGTTAGTCGATTACCTCGCCGCAGGATTTGCACACTCTAACCTTTTTGCCGTCGGCCAACCGGCGGTCGCCCAGGCGGGACGGCTTGCCGCATTTACTGCACAACAGCATGACATTGGAGGCCTCAATCGGCGCTTCGCGCTCGATAATGCCGGCCTGTTTCACCTGGCCGCGGGCCTTGGAATGCTTTTTAGCCATATTGACGCCGTCGACCAGGACGCGGTTTTTGGCGGTATAAACCAGCCTGACCTTGCCCGTCTTACCCCGGTCTTTACCGGCGATGACCAGTACGTTATCGTCTTTTTTGATTTTCATAATTCGTTATAAGACCTCCGGCGCCAGGGATAGGATCTTTAAAAATTTCTTGTCGCGCAGCTCTCGGGCTACGGGACCGAAGATGCGGGTGCCCCGGGGTTCGTTTTTATCGGTTAAAATGACGGCGGCGTTGTCGTCGAACTTGATGTAGGAGCCGTCGGACCGGCGCAGCGGCGATACCTGGCGCACGATGACCGCCTTGACCACGGTGCCTTCCTTGACCGCGGAATCCGGCGAGGCGCGCTTGACCGAACAGACAATGACATCGCCGATTCTGCCGCGGCTCTTACCGCTGCCACCCAGGACGTTGACGCACATCAGCGACTTGGCGCCGGTGTTGTCGGCCACCTTGAGGCGTGTATAAGCCTGTATCATCTAGGTGATCTCCTTGAGTTCGGCAGACTCCGCCACCTCGCCCTTGGTGAGGACGCGCAGCAGCCGGAAGTGCTTGGTGCGCGACAGCGGGCGCGACGGCGCCACTTCGACGATGTCGCCGTAATGGGCAGCGCCGGATTCGTCGTGGACCTGGTATTTCTTGACCGTTTTATAGGCCTTTTTGTAGATCGGGTGTTGGCGGCGGCCCTCGACCTCGACGATGACCGTTTTCAACATCTTGTCGGAGACCACCCGGCCTATCATGGTCTTGGCTTGCGGTTTCTGTTCCATCTTATCCTACCTTATGCCCAGGGCGCGCTCGCGGAGCACCGTCTGGAGTTGGGCGATCCTCTTCTTGACCTCCGGCAGTTGCCGGTGGTTGACCAGTTGTTTCGTCGCCAGTTTGAAGCGCAGTTCCATGAACTCGCGGTGGGTGCCGTCCAGCTCTTTCCTGATCTGCTCGGCTGACAGGTGCCTGATCTCTTCGATTTTCATGTTACGCCACCTCCTCTGTCGTAGCGACCGCCGCCTCGGCGGTCTTGGCGACGAATTTCGATTGAAGGGGCAGCTTATAGGCCGCCAGCCTCATAGCCTCGCGGGCCGTACCTTCGTCGACTCCGCCCATTTCGAACAGTACCCGGCCGCGCTTAACCACGGCGATCCAGTGGTCCGGGGCTCCCTTGCCGGAACCCATCCGGGTTTCCGCCGGTTTGGCGGTGACCGGGTGATCGGGGAAGATACGGATCCACACCTTGCCACCGCGCTTAATATAGCGGGTCATGGCGCGCCGGGCGGCTTCGATCTGCCGGGCGGTAACCCAGGCGGTCGAGGTGGCCTGTAATCCGAAATCGCCGAAATCGATCTTGTTGCCGGCTTGGGCCTCGCCGTGGCGATGGCCCTTATGGCTCTTGCGGTATTTGACTCGTTTTGGTTGCTGCATGGTATCCCTCTAATAAAGGCCGGAGTTAGGCCTCTTCAGTTTTCTCTTCCGCCTTGCGGTTGCGCCGTTTGGGCGCCGGAGCGGCCTCTGCGGCTGGGGCGGCGGTCTCAACCGCGGTTTCCGCTTTCTTGCGGCCGCGCGGCTTGGCTTCGGCTGTAGGGGCGGCTGTAGGCGCGGCCGGAATCTCCGTCGCCGGGGCTTCGCTCTTAGCCGCGGGCTGAACCACGGGCGCGGCCGGCGTCAGCTCGGTCATTTCGGTTTCCTCAGCCTCGGCTTTGTTCTCAGGCAAAATATCGCCGCGATAGATCCACACCTTGACTCCGATGCGGCCCAGGGCAGTCTTAGCCTCGGCAAAACCGTAATCGATGTCGGCGCGGATAGTGTGCAGCGGCACGCGGCCGTCGTGCATCATTTCGCGCCGCGCGATTTCCACGCCGCCCAGGCGCCCGGCGCAGGCGATCTTGATGCCCTTAGCCCCGGACTGCCGGGTGCGGAACATCGCCTGTTTCATGGCTCGGCGGTAGGCGATGCGGCGCTCCATCTGGTCGGCGACCGACCGGGCGACCAGGAAGGCGTCCAGTTCCGGCTGGCCGATCTCGTGGATGTTGAGCTGGATCCTCTTGCCAGCCAGCTCTTCCAGGAACTTGCGCATCTCGTCGACGCGCTGGCCACCGCGGCCGATGACGATACCCGGCCGGGAAGTGGATACTGTCACCGAGACCTTGTTGGCCTGGCGTTCGACCTCGATGTTGGAGATGCCGGCATCGACGTATTTCTGCTTGATGCCCTGCCGCAGCTTCAGGTCTTCCAGGAGATTGTCCGAGAAGTGCTTATCGGCGTACCACTTGGCATTCCAGCCCTTGATAGCCCCGATGCGGAAAGCGTACGGATGAACCTTGCGTCCCATTAAACCTCCTGGTCAGCCACGACGACGGTGATATTGCTCGACCTTTTCAGAATCGGCGACGCCCGGCCGCGGGAACGCGGCTTGTGACGTTTAATCATCGGTGCGCCGTCGGCGAAAATCTTGACGACTTTAAGAGCGGACGGTTCCAACTGGTAGTTGTTCTCGGCGTTGGCGGCGGCGGATTTGACTGTCTTGGCCACGCTTACCGCCGATGGCGACGGGGCGAATTTCAGGATGGCCAGGGCCTCGGCGACCGTCTTGCCCCGCACCAGGTCGATATACAGCCTGACCTTGCTGGCCGGAACCCCGGTATTCATTGAAACTGCTTTAACCTGCATAATTTATGCCCCTTGTTTCTTGGCCGGCGCGGCTTCGGATGCTTTACCGGCGCCGTGGCCGCGGAAAGTCCGGGTCGAAGCGAATTCGCCCAACCGGTGGCCTACCATATTCTCGGTGATGAACACCGGCATGTGGCGCCGGCCGTCATGGACGCCGATGTTCAAGCCCACCATTTCTGGCAGGATCGTCGACCACCGCGCCCAGGTCTTGATGAGGACCTTCTTGCCGGAGCGGTTGGCCTCTTCGACCCGTTTCATCAACTTGGCCTCTACTGCAGGCCCTTTTTTAACAGAACGTGACATTTGTTATTTACCTCCGCCGCTTGACGATGAGTTTATCCGAAGGCTTGGATTTGTCGCGAGTCTTGTAGCCCAGCGCCGGTTTGCCCCATGGCGTCTTCGGACCGGGCATACCGATAGGCGTGCGGCCTTCGCCGCCGCCGTGCGGATGGTCGCGGGGTGTCATCGCCGAGCCTCTGACCGTGGGCCGGAAGCCCATATGGCGCTTGCGCCCGGCCTTACCCAGCGAAACCGTCTGGTGTTCCTCATTGCCGACAACGCCGACAGTGGCGTAGCACTCGATGCGCACCCGCCGCACTTCGCCGGAGGGCAGGCGGACCAGGGCGTATTCGCCCTCCTTGGCCATAAGCTGGGCGGCCGCGCCGGCCGAACGAACCAGCTTGCCGCCGCGTCCCGGCTCGAGCTCGAGATTATGAATTAGCGTGCCCGAAGGCATGTTCTGCAGCGGCAGCGAGTTGCCGGGCTTGAGTTCGGCGTCGGGGGCAGTCATGATCGTCTCGCCGAGCTTCAAGCCTTGGGGCGCCAGGATGTAACGCTTGGCGCCGTCGACGTAAAAGATCAGGGCAATGCGCGCCGAGCGGTGCGGGTCATACTCGATGGCCGCCACCTTGCCGGGAATGCCGATCTTCTCGCGTTTGAAATCGATGATCCGGATGATCTTCCGGGCGCCGCCGCCACGGTGCCTAACCGTCAGTTTGCCCTGGCTGTTGCGCCCGGCTTCCTGCTTGACAGTCATGATCAGCGACTTTTCCGGCCTGGCCTTCGTAATCTCCTCGAAGGAGTACCCGGTCTGGTGCCGGCGGCCTGCCGAAGTCGGGTTGTATTCTTTAAGTGCCATAGTTATACCCCTTCAAAGAACTGGATCTTGTCGCCCGCTTTCAGGGTCACCAGGGCCTTCTTCCAGTTCGGAGCCCGGTACAAACCGCGCCCCATGCGCTTCTCTTTGCCTTTGACGGTGAGGACGTTGACCCCGGTCACCGTCACCTTGTACGCCGATTCCACCGCCGCCTTGATCTGGGGCTTGGTGGCTTCGCTCGACACCTCGAAGGCGTACTGGTTGGCTTCCTGCAGCCGGGCGTTCTTCTCGGTGATCAGCGGCTTTTTTAATACGTCTAAAATATGCATTGCCTCTCCTTAAACGGCCTCGCCGCCCCAGACCTTCTCGACCACGGCCAGCGCTTCCTCGGTGAGGAGCAACTTGTCGTATTTCAGGAGGTCGGCCACGTTGAGCAGGTTGGCCGGGGTGGTTTTGACCTTGGGCAGGTTGCGGGCCGACAGCACGACCTTCTCGTCCACGCCGGAGGTGGCTACGATGGCTGAGGGCACACACTCGAGTGCGGTCAAAAGAGCCGCCATATCTTTGGTCTTGGGCGCTTCGAAATTGAAACCTTCGATGACCTTAAGGCCGCCGCTGGAAAATTTGTCGGATAAAAGGCAGCGGATGGCCAGTTGCCTGACTTTCTTGGGCAAGGCTTTGCCGAAATCCCGCGGCTTGGGTCCGAACATGATACCGCCGCCGGGCCGTAGGCCGCTCTTGACCGAGCCGGCACGGGCTTCGCCGGTGCCTTTCTGGCGGAACAGCTTCTTGGACGACCCGGCCACTTCACTCCGGCCTTTGGTGCTCTGGGTGCCCTGGCGGGCGTTGGCCGCCTGGGCGATCATCGCCTGGTGTACCGCCGCCTCGTTCATCGAGACGCCGAACACCGCTTCGCTGACATTCCGGTTCTTAACTACCTGGCCCTGGGTGTTATAAACGGCAATTTCCATTTACTTGCTCTTCTTCGATTTTTTAATCAGGATGAGACCGTTCTTGGCGCCGGGGACGGCTCCGCGCACCAGTAGCAGGTTCTTCTCTTTGTCGGCCTTGACCACCTTGAGGCTGCGGACGGTGACCTGCTCATGGCCCATGTGCCCGGCCATCCGGGTACCGGGATAGACGCGCCCGGGTGTGGTCGTGGAACCAATAGAGCCGGGAGCACGATGGCGGTCACTCTGGCCGTGGGTCTTGGCGCCGCCATGGAAGCCGTGGCGCTTGACGCCGCCGGCAAAACCCTTGCCCTTGGAGGTGCCGGTGACATCGATCAACTCGCCGTCGGCAAACAGCCCGGCGTCGATCTTGGCGCCGACTTCGATGCCGGCGGTGTCTTCCAGGCGGAACTCTCTAAGGTGGCGAAATTCACCCAGGTCCTTGGTGTGACCCTTCTCCGCTTTGGCCAGTTTCTTGGCCGTGCCAAAGCCCAACTGAGCGGCGGCGTAGCCGTCCTTCTCAACTGTTTTCAGCATGGTGACCGTGCACGGCCCGACCGCAAGGACCGTTACCGGTTCTGCTTTGCCGCCTTCGCCGTAGACCTGGGTCATGCCCAGTTTCTTACCGATAATACCGTTCATCATCTCTAGTTTCCTAAAGGTTAATCTAATAGCGCCTATAGCTTGATATCGATGCTGACGCCAGCCGGCATATTGAGACTGGTCAGCGCGTCGATGGTCTTAGAGGTCGTTTCCACGATGTCGATAAGCCTCTTGTGGGTGCGGACCTCGAACTGCTCCTGGGAGTCCTTGTCGATGAAGGAAGCCCTGATAACCGAGTACTTTTTAATTTGGGTCGGTAGCGGCACCGGTCCGGAGATGACCGCGCCGGTGCGCTCCAGCGCTTCGACGATCTGTAGCGCCGACTGGTCGAGCACCTTGTGGTCGAACCCCTTGAGTTTGATGCGGATCTTTTGTTTACCCATCGTTTCTATATCCCCTATTTCGCGACTGCCGCGGCTTCCATTACCGTCTTAGCGATGTTTGCCGGCAGTTCCTGGTACTTATAAAATTCCATGGACGAGGTGGCGCGGCCCTTGCTGATGCCACGGATAGTGGTGGTATAACCGAAGGTCTCGGCTAGAGGCACGTACGCGTGGATGACCGTGGTGTCGCCCCGCGGCTCGATGGAGACGATATGGCCGCGGCGGGAGTTTAAGTCGCCGATAATATCGCCCATGTATTCCTCGGGAGTCATCACTTCCATCTTCATGATCGGCTCAAGTAGCACCGGGTTAGCCTTGTTCACCGCAGCCTTGAGCGCCATCGAGCCGGCTGTTTTGAAGGCCATTTCGTTGGAGTCGACTTCGTGGAAGCTGCCGTCGTAGATCGACACCTTGACGCCCACCATGGGGTACCCGGCGTAGACACCGGTGGCGGCGGCTTCCTTGATGCCTTCGGCGGCGGCCTTGACGAAGTTTTTCGGCACCGTGCCGCCTCGGATGTCGTCGGCGACTTCGATATCGGTCGATTCAGTGTTCGGTACGACCTCGATCTTGACGTGGCCGTACTGGCCGCGACCGCCGGACTGGCGGACGAACCGGCCCTCAGCCTTAGCGTCGGTGGTAATGGTCTCGCGGTAAGCTACCCGCGGCTGGCCGACCTTGGCCGCCACTTTATGCTCGGTGAACATACGGCTGACCAAAACGTCCAGGTGCAGCTCGCCCATACCGGCAATGATGTTCTGGCCGGTCTCTTCGTTATAGGTGACCTTGAAGGTCGGGTCTTCCTCGGCCAGCTTCTGTAGCGCGTCCACCATCTTGTCCTGGTCGGCTCGGGTTTTGGGCTCGATGGAAATGGAGACCACCGGTTCGGGGAACTTGATGTTCTCCAGGAGCACCGGGTGGGCCGGGTCGCACAGGGTGTCGCCGGTGAAGGTATTCTTAAGTCCCAGCGAAGCGACGATGGACCCGGTGTCGGCTTTGGTTATCTCTTCACGGGCGTTGGCGTGCATGACTAAGAGGCGTCCGATGCGCTCTTTCTGGTCCCGGGTGGTGTTGATCACCCCGGCGCCGGCGTCGACAGTCCCGGAATAAACCCGGAGGTAGACCAGGCGGCCGACGAACGGGTCGGAGACGACCTTGAAGGCCAGGGCGGAGAACGGCGCTTGGTCGGAGACGGCGCGGTTGACCTCGGACTGACCCTTGGGTTCGATGCCGACCACCGGCGGGGTGTCCATCGGAGAGGGCAAATAGTTGATTACGGCATCCAGCAGGAGTTTGACGCCGCGCTGCCTGAAAGAAGAGCCACACAGCACCGGGATGCCCTTGTTAGAGAGAGTGACGCGGCGCAGACCGGCGCGGATGTCCGCTTCCGGGATGTCCTTACCATCCAGATAGGCGCACATGATCTCGTCGTCCAGCTCGGCCAGCTTTTCGAGCATCTGGTGCCTGGCAGCCTCGAAGCGCTCTTTTTCGGCAGCCGGGAAGGGAATCTCCACCATCTCGTTGACGTTCTGTTCGCCGTCGTGGGAATAAACCTTGCCGGTGATGACATCTATAATGCCGGCAAAGCCCTCAGGCCCACTGCCGATGGGGATAACCACCGGGATGTGGCGGGCCTTCAACCTGTCTTCGATCATCTTCAAACAGCGGTAGAAATCGGCGCCGGTGCGGTCCATCTTGTTGATGAAGCATATGCGCGGCACGCCATAGCGGTTGGCCTGGCGCCAAACCGTCTCTGACTGAGCTTCGACGCCAGCCACGCCGTCGAAAACGACGACGCCGCCGTCCAGGACGCGCAGCGACCGCTCCACCTCGGCGGTGAAGTCGACGTGTCCGGGGGTGTCGATAATGTTGATCCGGTAGTCGCGCCAGTGGCAAGCGGTGGCGGCCGAAGTGATGGTGATGCCTCGCTCGCGTTCCTGTTGCATCCAGTCCATGACCGTGTTGCCTTCATCGACGTTGCCGATCTTGTAGGTGCGGCCGGTGAAGTACAGGATGCGCTCGGTGGTCGTCGTCTTGCCGGCGTCGATATGGGCGATGATGCCGATATTGCGTATCTTATCTAATTCGAAAGTTCTAGTTTCTTGTGCCATAAAAAATGTTACGGGTTTCCTTTATGCTTACCAGCGGTAGTGGGCGAAGGCGCGGTTAGCCTCGGCCATCTTGTGGGTCTCTTCGCGCTTTTTGACCGCGGAGCCCAGGCCCTTGGAGGCGTCGGACAGTTCGGCCGAAAGCTTCTCAGCCATAGACTTGCCGGAGCGGCTCCTCGCGGCCTTGGTCAGCCAGCGGAGCGCCAGGGAAAAGGCCCGGTCCGGCCGGACTTCGATCGGTACCTGGTAGTTGGCGCCGCCGACGCGCCGTGCCTTGACCTCGATCATCGGGGTCACGTTCTTGACCGCCGCCTCTAACAGGGTCACCGCGTCTTTGCCTTCCTGAGCGGCCATCAGCTCCATGGCGCCGTAGATCACGGCCTCAGCGGTATTCTGCTTGCCGTCGACCATGATTCGGTTGATGAACTTGGAGACGATAACGCTGTTATATTTGGCGTCGGGCATCGCGGGGTGTTTGATTCCGGAACTGCGTCTTCCCATTTTCTCTTCTAATTGCCTCCCTGAAACTCTAGGGGTTTATTTCTTGGCTGCGGCCTTGGCGACCTTGGCCCCGTATTTGGAACGGCCCTGTTTGCGGTTGGCCACGCCGGCGGTATCCAACGTGCCGCGGACGATGTGGTAGCGGACGCCCGGTAAATCAGGCACCCTGCCGCCGCGGATAAGTACCACTGAGTGCTCCTGCAGGTTGTGCCCTTCGCCGCCGATGTAGGCGGTGACTTCCATGTGGTTCGATAAACGGACGCGGGCGATCTTGCGGAGCGCCGAATTCGGTTTCTTGGGAGTAGTCGTCTTGACCTGTAAGCACACACCGCGCTTCTGTGGTGAACCGGCGCCGTAGGAGGTGCGGTTCTTGAGCGCGTTGAAATTGTAATGCAGCGCCGGAGTCTTGGCTTTCTTGGTCAGCTTATGGCGCCCTTTTCGGATCAACTGGTTCACTGTCGGCATCGTGTGCTCCTTATTACTCCGGACAAAAATAAAGGACGAGACGAGCTCATCCTTCGTTAAGCCCGCTGGCAGACTGCCTTGTATGCATCATCTGCCTTTGCGGCAAAAAGCCACAACAATCGGTTAGTGTATCACTTGGGAGATTGCCTGTCAACAGCCCAATCCTGCGCCCGACGAATGGGCGACACGAGCAAAAACAATAAGGCTTTCTTCTCCCGCGAACTAATGGCCTTCCTTTTTATGCCCTCTCCCTCTTGGCAGAGGGCTTGAGGGCGAGGGAACGGGTTATAGGAAATGAAGCAGAGGGCGTCCTCCGCGTAGGGGCGAGCGGCCGCTCGCCCGCCCCGTCCGTCTCTCGTCATGGCTTCGTCCTGCCCCCCTATCCCCCACCCCCGCTTTCTTTTCGATTTGCCGTAGCGCCACGGCATGCCGTGCCCGTCCTTGTGTCCACGCGTAGGGGCGACCCACGGGGTCGCCCGCCTCACCGATCATTGCGGGTCCGCCGCCGGGACCGAAGCGCCCCTATTTCACTATTTCTCTCCCTTTTGTCATTTCCGGCGCAAGCCGGAATCTAAAGAAGAGCGCCGATCGCTGAAAGCTGATCGCTGATAGCTGACAGCCCGGTGTTTGTAACCGCATTTTTCGGTGGTAATATTGAGTTACAACCGAATAACAAGGAGGAAAAATGAAAGGCGATACCCAGCTCATTGCGACCCTTAATTCCCTTCTGGCCGACGAACTCACCGCCACCAACCAGTATATGGTCCACGCCGAGATGTGCGAGAATTGGGGCTTCGACAAGCTCCACAAGGCCATCCAGAAGCGCGCCATCACCGAGATGAAGCACGCCGAGAAGCTCATCGCCCGCATCCTCTTCCTCGAGGGCATCCCCATCGTCTCAGAATATCGTAAGATGACTATCGGCGCTGACGTCCCCAAGATGTTTGCCAACGACCTTGTGCTAGAAAACGGTGCCGTCAAGTCCTACAACGCCGCCGTCAAGCTGGCCCGCGACGTCGCCGACAACGCCACCCGCGACATCCTCCAGGCCATCCTCGACGACGAGGATGGCCACGTTGACGAGATCGAGACCACCCAGGACCAGATCGGTCAGATGGGCATCCAGGTCTTCCTGTCCACCAGGATCGAATAACCGGGGAATAGTTTTCCCACAAAGAACAAAATACTGTGCCTTGTGGGTTGTCAGATCCCGAAATAGGTGTCCGACGCGAGGGGAGCCCGTGCGGCTCCCCTCGCCTTCCTTGACAACTCCATTGGGTCGTGTTATCTTCTACGAAATGTCTGTTCGCAAATATTACGCCTATTACTACTTTACCTGGTGCCCGCAGGGCACGTCGGGGAGGTACGGCGTCGTCGCGTAACAGCATCAGCTATAAAAAACGAAAGCACAAATCCTCCCAAGTGGAGGATTTTTCAGTTTATAGGGGATCCAAACGGAAATAAGGAAAGGAAAACATCGACAAATGATCATCATGAAAAAGGACGCCACCGCGGAGCAGGTGCAGCACGTCATCGATGAGGTCGCCAAGGTCGGCTTGCGCACCGA
Organism: Dehalogenimonas sp.; assembly: GCA_050859015.1. GTDB lineage: Bacteria > Chloroflexota > Dehalococcoidia > Dehalococcoidales > Dehalococcoidaceae > Dehalogenimonas. Next base: position 201,585 of record CP139473.1, on the reverse strand, counting down.
TGTCTCCCGCGGGGCTTACCTCACCATCATCGGCCTCATCGGCGACGAGAGTAAGGCGGACTTTACCCACCTGGCAGCCCTTCCCGGAGTAAAAGAGGCCAGGATGATAGAAGCGCCCTATAAACTGATCAACCGTGAATATTCCAGCGCCTACGGCGAGACGGGCACCCGCGTTGTCAGGGTTGGCCAGGTTGAGTTTGGCGGCGAGGAACCGGTATTCATCGCCGGGCCGTGTGCTGTTGAGAACAAGGACGACCTGTTCCGCATCGCCGAAAAGTGCAAAGCCGCCGGGGCTCAGGTACTCCGTGGCGGTGTCTTCAAACCCCGCTCCTCTGTCCACTCCTTCCAGGGGCTCGGTTCCGCCGGCACCGAGGAAGCGATCGAGGCTCTCACCTGGCTGCGAGATGCCGGGCGGGAGTTCGCCATGCCGGTGGTCACCGAGGTTCGCGGCGAGGCTCAGGTGGACCTGGTGAGCCAATATGTGGACATGATCCAGATCGGCGCCCGCAACATGTACGACCAGGATCTGCTTCAGACCGCTGCCCGTAAGAACTTACCGGTGATGTTCAAACGCCATTTCGGCGCTTCTATCGAAGAGTTTCTATGCTTTTCCGAATATATCGCAGCTGAAGGCAACAAAGATATCATCCTGTGCGAGCGCGGCATCGTGCCCATGGGCAAAGGTAAGAATTTCACCCGCTACATGCTCGATCTGGCCGCCGTGCCGGTGATCCAAAAAGAAACTTACCTGCCGATCATCGTCGATCCTAGCCACGCCACCGGCCGCCGCGATCTCATCCGCTCAATGAGCCTGGCCTCGATAGCCGCCGGCGCCGCGGGCCTTATGATTGAAGTGCATGATCATCCGGAAGATGCCCGCTGCGATGCCGCCCAGATGATCCATCCATCCGAACTCAAGGAAATCATCGCTTCGGCGCGACAGCTGAGAAGGATTGCCGTAAAATAGCGCCATGTCCGACCAGATTACCGTTGACCTTGGCGACCGCAGGTACCCGATACACATCGGCGAAGGTATGCTTGGGCATTTGCCGGAACTCTTCATCGGTGCTGGTTTCACTTGCAGGTTTATGCTGGTCACCAATCCTGTCATCGTCGAACTCTACGGAAATCGTCTTCTTGGAATGCTACGGACAGCCGGGTTCGATCCTGAACTCATTCTTGTCCCCGAAGGTGAAGCCTACAAGTCGCTCGTGACCGCCGGGCACCTGTATGAAGACCTTTCAAAAAAGCATGCCGAACGCGGTACCCCAATCATAGCTCTTGGCGGCGGTGTCATCGGCGACCTCGCCGGGTTTGTCGCCTCCACCTACCAGCGCGGAGTGCCGTTTATTCAGGTGCCGACGACTTTGCTTGCCCAGGTAGATTCCAGCATCGGCGGCAAGGTGGCCGTTAATGTCGGCAGGCTCAAGAATATGGCCGGAGGTTTCTACCAGCCGAAAATGGTGGTCGCCGACATCTCTACCCTGACGACTCTCCCTCTTGAAGAGTTACAGAACGGCCTCGCGGAGGTCATCAAGTCTGCTATCATCGCCGACCCTGAACTTTTCGCCTTCCTTGAAAACTATATGCCTCGTATCATAGCTCGGGATTCCGAGGCGCTATCATTCATCGTCAAGCATTCGGCAGCGGTCAAAGCGCGGATCGTGGAAAAGGACGAACGGGACGCAGGAATCCGAAACTTGTTGAACCTGGGGCATACCTTCGGCCATGCCATCGAGACCGTCACCAAATTCGAAATGAAACACGGCGCCGCCGTTGCTGTTGGGATAGCTGCCGCTGCTCGATTGTCACACCGACTCGGGTTGTTGTCTGCAGTAGATCGTGACCGTATTACTAATGTTCTTGCCGCCGCCGGATTGCCGAGCGCTTTTGACGTAACGCGACCAGCCACTTTCGTTGAAGCGATGAGCCATGACAAGAAAAAAATTGCCGGCAAGTTGAAATTCATTCTCCCCGCAGGTATTGGCAGTGTCATACTACGAGATGACATCGACCCTAACTTGGTTGTTGAGGCACTTACGTAATGAGACTGAAGATTTGCGGCGTCATCACCGAACCGGATGAGGCAGCGATTCGAGCCGCCGCGCCACTGGTCAATCTTTTTGAGGTCAGGATCGATCTGGTCGGTCCTGATTGGCCGGCCATCGCTGAGAATCTGAACAAGCCCTGGATCGCCACTAACCGCCTGGCTTCCCAGGGCGGGATGTGGCAAGACTCGGAAGCTTCAAGACTGGAAACGCTTCTAAAAGCCCTCGACTTTGGAGCTTCCATAGTCGATGTAGAATTGGTTACTTCCAGCGTGGTGGATATGATTGCCGCGGTCAAGAAGAAAGCCCGTTGTTTGATATCACACCATGATTTCAGTGGTACTCCATCATCTGAAGTATTACCGCATCTAGTCAAACGGTTGGCGGCAGCCGGCGCTGACATCTGTAAACTGGTGACTACCGCAAATTCGATCGATGACAGTCTCCGCTTATTGGGGCTGTACGACCTGTTCCCAGACAAAAGTCTGGTCGCCTTCGGCATGGGTGAGGCAGGTGTAATAAGCAGGGTTATGGCGCCCCTTTGCGGCGCCGAATTCACTTACGCCGCACTCGATACGAGCAAGCCGTCCGCACCCGGGCAATTGACTGTTTCTCAACTAGCCGAAATTTACAGGCGGATGAAAGTATGATTGCCGCCGATAGGAAAATGATCGCCCTCATCGGGAACCCCGTAGCTCATTCGGTCTCCCCGGCGATGCAGAACGCCGCATTCCAGGCGATGGCATTGAATTACGTCTATCTCGCGTTCCAGGTACCCCCGGCCGCCCTGGGCGAAGCCGTCAGCGTCGTTCGCGGGCTCGGCTTCAGGGGCGCCAATATCACCATTCCACATAAGACTGCTGTAATGCCGCTTTTAGACAACATCGATCCCTACGCCAAACGTATCGGCGCGATAAACACCGTTTTGAATGATAATGGGAAACTCACCGGCTACAACACCGACGCGCCGGGCTTTCTATCTGCGCTCAGGAGCGGTGGCTTCGAACCCCAAGGTGAAAAGGCCGTCGTTCTCGGCGCTGGAGGGGCGGCCCGGGCTGTGGTATTTGCATTGAGGGACACAGGTACCAACGTCGCCATCATCAACAGGTCACATGAATCTGCTGTGAATCTTGCCAGGGAAACCGAGTCATCAAGCTTCGAGCCGTCTGAATCGGGACTGAGATCAGCTATGGCCGGGTCTTCGCTGGTGGTGAACACTACCAGTCTGGGTATGAGCCCCAATGCGGGTTCTACACCCTTGCCAGTTCAATTTCTGCGGCCTGGCCTCTTCGTATTCGACACTGTGTACCGTCCCCGGCAAACCCGGTTGCTAAGAGAAGCCGAGGCCGCGGGATGCAAAACCCTGGGCGGGCTCGAGATGCTCGTCGAACAGGGTGCCCTCGCCTTCGAACTTTGGACCGGTAAAACGGCGCCCCGGGACGTCATGCGTCAAGCCGCCGCCGAGGCGCTCGGTTGAAAAGCAATATCGCCTTGATCGGCTTTATGGGTTCCGGCAAGTCCACTGTCGGAAAGAGACTTGCTCGCAGGTTGCACCGAGAATTCATTGAAACCGATAAGGTCATCGAGGATCGTGCCAGAATGCCCATTTCAGCCATATTCCAGGAGGAGGGCGAGTCTGGTTTCCGCAATGTCGAGGAGGAGGTACTCAAAGATGTCTCTTCCTCCGTCCAAAATGCCATCATCGCCTGCGGAGGAGGTATCATCCTGAGACAGGCTAATATCAATCGATTGAAACTGTCTTCGGTTATCGTATACCTTGAAACAGAGACCGCAGCCCTGAAGGAACGGCTGAGCTTTTCACGCAAGCGTCCGCTACTTAATCGCCCCGACCGGGACAAGATTATTGAAGAACTCCATGAAGCTCGCCGCCCCCTTTACCAAGCGGCAGCCGACCTCACCGTCAAAACCGGAAATCGCCCTTTCGCCGCCGTCATCAATGAGATTATCGAGAGATTGGGAATAGATGAAAGCGACCATCGCTAAAGGCGCTTCGGGCGGGATTGTGGCTGCGCCCGCTTCTAAAAGCTATACCATCCGGGCTTTATTCGCCGCGGCGCTGGCCGAAGGTGATAGCCGTATCAGCAATCCTTTGATCTCCGATGACACCGAAGCCGCCGCCGAGGTCCTTGCCCAACTTGGTACAGAGATCGAACGAAATTCGGGGCACTGGAGTATTTCTGGGGGTTTGCTCAAGCCACCGCACCAGAAATTGAACTGCCGCCAGTCGGCCGCCACTCTCCGTTTTCTTGCTCCAGTCTGTGCCGTGCTTGAGGGCACCAGCCACATTACATTCGCTCCTGGACTCGCGCGCCGCCCGATGAGTCCATTGTTAGATGTCTTCAGCCAAATGGGTGTTCCTTCGGAGTTAACTGATAACTATCTCAATATCTCCGGTACCGGCGGCAGATTAAAAACGAATGCGGTCACTCTACCCGGCAACATCAGTTCCCAATTCATCTCCGGGCTATTGTTTGCCGCGCCCTTGGTGAACGGCGGATTAAACATCAACCTCATCACCCCTGCCGAATCTAAAGACTATCTCAAGATGACTCTCTCCTGCCTTTCACATTTCGGTATTGGTGTTGAAGCCAATCAAGAACTCTCCGAATTTCGAGTTGCGCAGCAATCGTATACATCGGCGGATTACAATATCGAAGGCGACTGGTCGGGCGCGTCTTATTTTCTAGGTTTGGGCGCGATCGCCGGCAAGGTAACGGTCACAGGGTTGAACGAAAACAGTTTCCAGGCTGATAAATTCGTGTTAAACTGCTTGCGCCGTATGGATGCTCAGGTGAACGTCGAGAAGGATGCGTTAATTGTCTCCCCATCGCCTCTCCAACCCCTTCAAGCCTATCTCAATGAGGCAATCGATTTGTTTCCGACGGTTGCATGCCTGGCGGCAGTGGCGGGAGGCCGGAGTTCTCTCATTGGCATCGAACGAGCGCACCTCAAGGAGTCCGATCGGGTAGCGGTTGTGGCTAAGAATTTGAAGCGCATGGGTGTTGAGATCATCGAGGAACATGATCGGTTGACGATCGGTGGCGGCAATCCTCTCGGCGCGGTAATTGACAGCTTTGGTGACCACCGCATTGCCATGGCTTTCGCTATGTTGGCCACAGTCTGTGGCGATACGGTGATAACCGGCGCTGATTGCGTTAACAAGACCTATCCAGGCTTCTGGGAAGATTTCAAAAAGGCCGGAGGGAAGGTGACTTTAAGTGAATAATTCACTGGGTGAAGTCTTTAGGATAACCAGTTTCGGCGAAAGCCACGGCGATTGCGTCGGTATCGTTATCGACGGCTGCCCGGCAGGTCTTCCCATCCACGTCGACGAAATTCAACGTGAAGCGGATAAGCGGAAAAGCTCTCGCAACCGTCCGCATGCTACGGGACGGCGCGAAGCGGATGAGGTCGAGGTTTTTTCAGGAATTTTCAACGGCTTCACCACCGGTGCACCGATCTGTCTGGCGATCTGGAACCGGGACATCGATTCTTCAGAATATGAGAAGATCAAGAATGTTGTCCGCCCCGGGCACGCCGATTTCACTGCCCACGAAAAATACGGCGGTTTCAACGATTGGCGAGGTTCCGGGCGATTTTCGGGGCGGATTACTGCTGGATTCGTCATGGCTGGCGCAGTAGCCAAGAAATTGCTTTCAACGATCGGCATCGAAGTTGTGGCTCACACCATCGAAATCGGCGGCGTCAAGAGTAGTCCGCCACAACATATCGCCTCGATCCGGGCGGCAATGATCGCGAATGAAGTCTCCTGCGCCGACCCTAGCGCCGCTGAAAAGATGATCGACCTCATCAAGGTCGCCGCAAAGGACCATGATTCCCTTGGGGGAGTCATCGAAGTAAGGGCTGAGGGTCTGCCGGTCGGTCTCGGCGAGCCGGTTTTCGACACTCTCGAGGGCTGCCTGTCGAAAGCCTACTTCGCCATTCCCGCTGTAAAGGGTGTTGAGTTCGGCGCCGGTTTCAGCGTCGCCCGGCTAAAAGGTTCGGAGGATAATGACGCTTTCACCGTCAAAAACGGTAAAGTTATAACGACAACCAACAACCACGGCGGCATTTTGGGTGGCATTTCAAGCGGCATGCCTTTAGTGGCTCGACTTGCTGTGAAACCGACACCATCGATCGGTAAATTACAGCGCACGGTCGACCTTGAGACAAGAGAGCCGACATCCATCGCCGTCGGCGGCCGTCATGATACCTGCATCGTGCCTCGGGCTGCATCGGTTGCTGAATCAATGACTGCCATCGTCCTGGCAGATTTTGCTCTCCGCGCCGGAAACATTCCGAGGATTCTGAAATGAGCCTTGATGAACTGCGCCGCCGTATTGACCAGCTCGACGAGAACATCGTCAAAATGCTGGCTGAACGTTTGTCTATCGCCGAATCCATCGGTCATGAAAAAGCTGCCGGTTCAACCCCCCCTATAGACCCCGGACGCGAACGTAAAGTCCTCGACCACGCCATTTCAATCGCCTCTGCGGGCGGCATGACATCAGACGAGATAACGGAGATCTATCGCAGCGTGATTAAGTTAGCGCGTCAGCGTCAGGAAGTGAGCGTCGCCTTCCAGGGTGAGGCTGGCGCCTACTCCGAAGCTGCCGCCCTGGATTACTTTGGATCAAGGTCGGTCGCTACGGCGTGCGAGTCGCTCGAAGACGTTTTCAAGAAAGTCGAAAACGGCAACGTCCAGTTCGGCATGATTCCCATCGAAAACTCCGTCGAAGGCAGCATTTCACGTTCGTACGATTTGATGCTGGAATCCGACCTTATGGTTTCCGGTGAGATCAACCTTAGGGTCAATCATTGCCTCATCGGCAATCCCGGATCAACCCTGGATGGCATCAAGCGCGTTTATTCACACCCGCAGGCGCTGGGACAGACCGGCCATTTCCTGCGACAGCTCCATTTTGAGCTGATCCCGACTAGCGATACCGCCGGCAGCGTTAAGCTACTTAAAGAAAAAGGCATTATGGATGGTGCGGCCGTCGCCTCGGAACGGGCAGCGGCTATCTACGGCATGAAAATCCTGGCCCGGGACATTATGGATAACCCCAACAATTTCACCCGGTTTTTCGCTCTTGGCCGTCACGATGCCCCGCCTGCAGGAGATGATAAAACCTCCGTGGTCTTTGCCGTGAAGCACAAACCCGGTGCGCTCTACGACTTCCTGCGTATTTTGGCCGAACGCAAGATCAACCTTACCAAGATTGAGAGCCGCCCCACTCGCAAGAAAGCCTGGGAATATAACTTCTACCTCGACTTCGAGGGACATCGCCAGGACGAAAAAATCCTTTCTGCCCTTCCCTCTCTTGAGGAGCATACTCTTTTCTTCAAAATCCTCGGTTCTTACCCCAAAGCTAAATCAGAGGGCAATTGATGAACCCCGGAGACAATCAGAAACCGATTGCGGTCATCGGCGGTTACGGCAAGATGGGCGCCTGGTTCACCCGCCTGCTTAAATCAGACGGATTCTCGGTCACCATCATCGGACGCGATAAAGACAAACTCGCGAAAGCAGCCGTCGAGCTCGGGGTGGCTGCGACCGACCGATTCGACAGAGTTACGCAAGCCGACATTGTTATCTTGTCGGTACCGATAGACGCCTTCGAGGACGTGTGCCGCGGCCTTGCGCCGTTTGTTGGACCGGATCATAAAATCGTCGATCTCACTTCGATAAAAACCAAACCCGTCGAAATAATGCATCGTTATTTCCCCCGTTCCATGGTCCTTGGCGCCCATCCCGTTTTCGGCCCCGGCGCCTCCAGTCTCAACGGTCAAAATTTCATCCTCACACCAACCAATGACCTGGAAAAGGATTTTGCCGAAAAGACATCCGCATGGCTTGATAACCGAGGCGCGCATGTTAGGATAATGCCCCCTGAAGAACACGACCGCCTTATGTCCATCTCGCTCGGTTTAGCCCATTTCATCGCGATCGTCACCGCAGATGCATTGGTAAGCTTGGACAAATTGACTGAAATGAATGGCGCCAGCGGTATCACCTATAAGGCGCTCCTTACACTGGTGGAGAGCGTTTTGTCTGAGGATCCCACCCTATATGCATCTATTCAGTTAAATCTGCCGCAGCTTCCGGAGATTGAGAAGTTATTTTTACAAAAAGCTGAAGATTGGGCTCAGATGGTCAAAGGGAATCGACGTCAAGAGTTCATCGAACGGATGAGCAGCCTTAATTCGCGGCTTCAAGCGGCCAACCCCGATTTTGGGCAATCCTATCAGAACCTTTACCGATTAACTGAGAATCGTCAGTGATTTACAAGTTCATCGCCGGGATTATATGGGCTTTCTAAAGGGCCTCGGGCTGACATTGATCAGCGTATTGCTCTTTTTGTCTGTTCTTTTGCTCGGGATTGGCGTCACCATCAATACCACCGCGCTCAATCCGGGGTTTGTTAATCGCCAGATCGAAAGGCTGGACATAGCCCACCTTATCAATGAACAGATTTCCAACGATCCTTCGGCAAATGACCTGCCCCAGGCGGTGCAGGCTTTCTTGAATACGGAAGTACCCGCGTATTCTCAGGAAATTAAATCAGCCGTAGAGCAAGCCAACGACCACCTTTACGATTACGTACTTGGCCGTGTGGATACTCTCGATCTTGATTGTGCTATAGGGGATACCGTTCTCGATCCAGAGCTCATTTACGCCCTCGCTGACAAAATTGATTGGCCTGCAGTGGCGGATGAACTGGTGAGGAAAGAGATCGCCAAGAACGGGGGGCGTCGACCCTACCTTCGCCTATCTCCTTGAATACATCGACGATGCCGCCGTGAAACTTGATCCTTGGATTAAATCAACACCGCGGCAAATCGTGCCCCACATCCATAATTATTTGCTCGGACAGACACAAACGCTTAACGTTTCAATTTCGTTGGAACAACCGGCAGTTGTTTTGTATTCAACCTTTTTGGATGCCTTCAACCGATCCCCGCTACCCCAATTATCCGGATTGAGTGCAGCCCAGAAACAGGCAGCGTTCAACAATTTCTTTTTCGTCGAGGTGATACCCAGTTTGCCGGCGGTGATAGATGTCGATCCAAGCTTCTTCGGTGGAGCGCCGCAAGAGATCAACCGGGGGTTGGCCGATCTCAGAACAGGGCTTGGCGACGCCAGGACGTTTGTCGCCGGCTACCGGTTAGTTTTTTATGGGCTGGTTGTTTTAATTGTTTTGCTGTTCGGATCGTCGTGGTTGATTTTGCGGCGGTTCGAAAAAATACTGCTTTTTAGCGGGTAATACTGTTCATCCTGGGCTCGATTGGATTTGTATTTGTAAATGTTGCTGATTCAATAATTTCCGGGATCGATTTCGGTTCTGTACCTGTGGCGATTCAGACATGGTTGCCCGGTACGGTCCAAAGCGCGTTAAGACCGTTCTTGTTCTTCAGCATCGCGGCTGGAGTCATCGGTGTCGTCGCAATCGTGAATTCGATCTTAATCGCCGTGATGTCCCGCCACCCAAGCGGACACCAATCATAAAATAACCGGAACCACAATTCGGAATAAAATTGCGAGGGGAACTTACGGATTTGTCTAAGACCAGGAAGGCCTAAGGGAATTGAGCGATCTTAGTCAAACCGGTGTCCTCCGGGAAGCCCAGCATAAGGTTCATGTTTTGGATTGCTTGGCCAGCCGCTCCCTTGATAAGATTGTCGATCGCAGCAACGGCGATCAACATACCGCTCCGCTGGTCGACATTGACGTGAACCAGGCACATGTTGGTGCCAGCCGTATGTTTTGTGTGCGGCGGTTCCGCAATCACTCGGACAAACGGCTCGTCCCGGTAGAAATCTTTGTAGATCTGCATGGCATCGGTGGCAGTCACGCTCAGATTAACCGAGGCATAACATGTGGCAAAGATTCCCCGGGTCATCGGTACCAGGTGCGGAGTGAAAGTAAGCCCCGGTAGCTCATTATCAAGACTGGATAATTCTTGGAATATTTCCGGTTGATGCCGGTGTGATGTGATTGCATAAGCACTGACATCTTCATCAGCTTCACAAAAATGTCCGCTCAATTTGAGGCTTCGCCCCGCCCCCGACAGTCCGCTCTTAGCATCTACGATGACGTTTCCGCTGATGATGCCAGCTTTCAAGGCCGGTGCCATTGCCAGAATAGAAGCGGTTGGATAACAACCCGGATTGGCTACCAGATTTGATCGCTGAATTTCCGTCCTGTGGAGCTCCGGCAAGCCATAAACCGCCCTCTCCAAAAGTTCCGGAGCGGGATGCCTGAAACCGTACCACTCATCGTAAAGGGATGGCTCTTTAAGCCTGAAATCAGCGCTGATATCAACTACCTTTACGCCATGTTTGATAAATGGGATCAGTTGATCGGCGCTTTCGTGGTGTGGCAAGGCAGAGAATACGAAATCGACTTCACTGAGTTCAGATTGAATAGTGAGATCGAGAGCCGTCATATGTGGAAACACTTGCCCAATATTTTGTCCGGCAGCGCTTCTTCCGGTAACAGAGACGAGTTCGACATTCGGGTGGCCGGTTAGCAGACGCGCTAACTCTATTCCGGCGTAGCCGGTTACATTTAAGATGCCGACCCGAGTTTTTGCCATGGTGTTTCAGTATAGCAGATTTCAGCTTCAGTGTTTCGAGTTGGTTGAGAAAATCGTTCATTTAACGTGTTATCATATAAAAACATGGAAAGTTTCAACACGGCTATAATCGGAGGTGGGGCTGCCGGGATCGTGGCGGCAATTAGCGCCGCCAGTCATGGAAAATCAGTCGTTATCCTCGAAAAAACTTCCTTTTTGGGGAAGAAGATCCTTGCCACAGGCAACGGCCGGTGCAATCTCTTGAACGAGAATCTTGACTCCAGCCATTACAATTCACCCTCAAGACCTTTGGTAGATTCCATTTTCCAACAATTCGGTAAAGTTGAGATCTTAGGCCTCTTCGAAAGGTTGGGTCTTTCACTATACTCTCAAGAAGATCGGATATTCCCCTGGACGAACCAGGCAGCTTCGGTGCTCAGGGTTTTCGAATTGGAGCTGAAACGCCTTTCTGTGCCCATAAAGTTCAATTTCGATTGCCACGCTATTGTTACGTTGCCAGATGGCATCAATGTCGTTTCGAAATCTGGTGAAACAGTGAGGACGAGAAAATTAGTCGTTACCGGGGGCGGGAGGACTTACCCTTCATTCGGTTCTGACGGTAGCATTTATGAACTTGCCCGCCAACTAGGTCACTCCATCGAAGAACCCGTTCCGGTGGTAGTGCCTTTAGTAATCAAGGATCCACTTTGTCATCAGTTGCAGGGACAAAAGATCTTCGCCTCCGCCCGTAGCGTCATCAATGGCGAAATCGGAGATGAAATTCAAGGGGAACTTCTTTTTACCAAGTACGGTCTTTCGGGTACGTGCATCCTGGATGTTTCCGAAGCGATCTCGATAGCCGTAGCCAGACAGGGAAAGACCCAGGTTTTCGTCGCCATCGATATGGTCCCTTTCATGAGTGAGAACTCTTTAAAGGAAGAACTGGAACGAAGATGGAATAAGGCGCCGGATGCCGCCGATGTATTAGTGGGAATCCTGCCAAACAAGTTTGGACCGGCATTTCACAGCATATTCGATCACGGGATCGATGCTGCGGTCAAAACTCTGAAACATCGATTATTCAGGGTAACCGCCACCCGGGGCTGGAACGAAGCTGAATTCACCGCCGGGGGTGTCCCGGTTAATGAAGTGATCGAAGGCACGTTGGAGTCCAAGCTTCAAAAAGGACTCTATTTTGCTGGAGAGGTTCTCGACGTGAACGGCCAGCGAGGTGGATATAATTTGGCCTGGGCCTGGGCTTCGGGTTGGGTAGCCGGTGCAGGGGAATAAAACCGCTGGATCTGGACCCAAATTAAGGTAATCCACGAAAAAAGGGAGGGGCAATCACCTCTCCCTTTTTTACATCCGTTCGATTCTATCTAAACTTCGCGGAACTCACCCTCGACGGTGCCTTCATCGCCGGGTTTCTTGCCGCCCTCTTCACCCGGAGGCGGCGGTTGAGCGCCGGGTGGCGGCTGCTGAGCTTTATAGACAGCCTCTCCGAGCTTTTGCATCGCTTCTGACAGGGATTGTGTCGCCGACTTGATCGCCGCGGCGTCGCTGCCCTGGAGAGCCTGTTTGACCGCCTCAACTTTGGCTGTAATATCGCTATTGAGGTCGGCTGGTACCTTGTCTTTGTTGTCCCTGAGCATTTTCTCAGCCTGATAGGCTAAAGTATCGCCCTGGTTCTTGGCTTCGGCCAGCTCTTTGCGGGCGGTGTCCTCGGCGGCATGGGCTTCAGCCTCTCGCTGCATCTTGGCTACCTCGTCCTTGGAGAGGCCGGAGGAAGCGGTGATTGTGATCTTCTGCTCCTTGCCAGTGCCTTTATCCTGGGCTTTAACCGACAGAATGCCATTGGCGTCGATGTCAAAGGTAACTTCGATCTGTGGCAAGCCACGGGGCGCCGGCAGAATGCCGTCCAGCATGAACCTGCCCAGGGTGCGGTTGTCGGCCGCCATCGGGCGTTCGCCCTGAAGCACATGAATCTCCACGCTCGGCTGGTTGTCGGCGGCGGTGGAGAACACCTGGCTCTTCGACGTCGGGATAGTGGTGTTGCGCGGGATAAGCGGGGTCGCCACGCCTCCCAGGGTTTCGATGCCCAGGGTCAGCGGTGAGACGTCGAGCAGCAGCACGTCTGAGACCTCGCCTTTGATGACGCCGGCCTGGATGGCGGCGCCGATGGCCACAACTTCATCCGGGTTGACGCTCATATTCGGTTCTTTGCCGAAAAACTCTTTGACCCGGGCGCGGACCAGCGGCATGCGGGTCTGGCCGCCGACCAGGATGACCTCGTCAATCTGAGAGGTCGACTTGCCGGCGTCCTGCAGAGCCTGGCGGCAGGGCGCGATGGTCTTTTCGACTAAATCCATCACCAACTGTTCCAGCTTGCTCCGGGTCAGGGTGATGTTAAGGTGCTTCGGACCGGAGGCATCGGCGGTGATGAAGGGCAGGTTGATCTCGGTTTGGGCTACCGTCGAAAGCTCGATCTTGGCTTTTTCCGAGGCCTCTTTCAACCTTTGCATAGCCGTTTTATCTTTGGAAAGGTCGATACCCTGGTCTTTCTTATATTCGGCCACCAGCCAATCAATGACTTTCTGGTCGAAGTCGTCGCCGCCCAGGTGGGTGTCGCCGTTGGTGGACTTGACCTGGAACGTTCCTTCGCCGAGTTCGAGTACCGACACGTCGAAGGTGCCGCCGCCGAGGTCATAGACCGCTACGGTTTCTTCCTTCTTCTTGTCGAGGCCATAAGCCAGCGCTGCCGCAGTCGGCTCATTGACGATGCGCAGCACCTTGAGACCGGCAATCTGACCGGCGTCCTTGGTGGCTTGGCGTTGGGCATCGTTGAAATAAGCGGGGACAGTAATGACCGCTTCGGTCACCGTTTCACCCAGGAAACCCTCGGCGTCCGCCTTGAGCTTCTGCAGGATCATCGCCGAGATTTCCGGTGGCGAATATTCTTTACCGCCGAGGGCTACCTTGACCTCGTTGTTCGGGCCCTTGACTACTTTATAAGGTTTGCGGCGGGCGTCTTCTTCCACTGGTAGTTCGCGTCCGGCAGGCTCGCCCCACTTTCGGCCCATGAAGCGCTTGATGCTGTAAATGGTGTTTTCCGGGTTCAAAACAGCCTGGTTCTTTGCCTGGCGACCGACCAGCCGTTCGCCGTTTTTGTTGACGGCCACCACCGACGGCACCAGCGTCGAGCCCTCAGCCGAGGGGATGACTACCGGTTCGCCGCCCTGGATAACCGCCACCTCAGAGTTGGTGGTACCAAGATCGATACCGACTACTTTAGCCATTGTTTAAACATTCCTCCTTAAAAGCAATTCGATTATACTTCAGCAAATAACGAAGTCCTAAGCTGTTTGGAATCACTCTTCAACATCCTCGCATGATACTTTAACCTTGGCGTGGCGCAAGACCTTGCCTTGAAACATATAGCCGGCCTGCAGCTCTTCGACGATAACGCCCTCTTCGCCATGGCACCTAAGCACCGCTTCATGCAGGCTGGGATCGAAGGTCTCGCCGACGGTTTTGATCTGGGTGATGCCTTCACGCGTAAGCAATTGCCGGAATTTCTTTTCGATCAGTGCCATTCCCTGTACCCACGGCTCTTCCATGGATTGGGACGGTACGGCAGCCAGGGCGCGGCCGAAATCATCCAGCACCGGCAGGATGGACATGTAGGCCAGGCTCTTGCCAAGCCCCACACTTTCCGCTTTTTCGACCTCGGAGCGGCGCTTATAGTTGATAAAATCAGCCTGAGCCCGCTTTAGGTTATTGAGATTATCTTCGGCGCGTGCTTTTTCCTGCTCCAGGGCGCCGCGCAGGGCATCAAAATCACCCTCCATGATCCCGTCTCCGTTATGTTCTTGCACCATCAATAATTCCTCTTAAAAAAGCTGCCTGTAATAAATATACCGCCTCAGGCGGTATAGACCTAACCACCAAAAAGTCAGTTGCCGCAGTCAGCCGCCCCGGGCTCCCGGCCGTAGAGTTCCGCCACTAGGGCGCTCATCACTAGGGATAGGTATCGGACCGCGGCGATGGTCTTCTCGTAGTTCATCCGGGTGGGGCCGATGACTCCCAGGGTACCCCGGGCTTCGTTCGGCAACCCGTAGCTGCCCAGCACCACCGAGAAATCTCGGATGGTTTCCTCGCGGTTCTCCTGCCCGATGTAAACCTTGACCTCCTGGCCTTGGAACTCCTCGTCTCCCAGCATCGGCCCGAGGCGTCGTTTCTCAACAAGTTCCATTAATGAATGCGCCCGCTGGCTTTTGACAAATTCCGGCTGCTCCAGGAGGTAGTTCAACCCTTCAAGATAAGGTTCCTCGTTGCGCTGCTCGTCTTCAGCTTGCATCATTTTGATGACCGCGGCCTGGACCTTTTTCTCGGTATCCGACAGGATCATGGCAGATTTTTCGATCTGGGACCGCGTCTGGCCATCGAAACTCTCGTTCAGTTTACCGGACATCGCCGCCAATTCGAACTGGCTGATCGGATTGTCGAAGCTTACCAATTGCTGGCGCACCCGTGCGCCTCTTAGGATCAATACCGCCAGGGCAAGATTTTCCTGTAGCGTCACCAGTTCCAGGTGGTGGTATTTACTCGAAGTCTGCCTGGGCTGGGTTACTACCGCCACATTGTGCACCCGCTGAGACACCAGCCCCGCCGCCAGCGACAGCCAGTTCTCCATTTCCTTCTCGACCTGGTGGAACAGGTGATTGATCAGGAGCTGTTCGTTGATCGGCAACTGGGCGTGCTTGATGCTCTCGACATAGTAACGGTAGCCTTTATCGGACGGGATGCTTCCGGCCGAATGGTGTGGCTTCAGGATGTACCCTTCCTCTTCCAGCCGCATCATCTCGTTGCGCACTGTCGCCGAGCAAACATCAAGGCCGCACTCGACGGCTACCGATGCCGAAGATACCGGCATGGCGCGCTCGATGTACTGGCGGATGATGCTGGAGAGTATTGTCTCCGATCTTGGATTGAGCATAAATTACACCTGTTAGCAGTCTCCGAGGTCGATTGCTAACAATCGTAATTTAGCACTTTTAATACGGATTTGTCAAGATAGCGGACTGAGTTTCGCCAACCCTGCAGCAAGGTCCGTGGCCAATTCCGACGTAAAATTGAGTATAGCGCCGCTTTTCGGCTGTTTGAAACTCAGTCGGTGGGAATGCACAAACTGCCGCGGAAATAGCTCGGATTTCATTCCGTAAGTTTCGTCGCCCACGACTGAAAAACCGATCGCCGCCAGATGGACCCGTATCTGGTGGGTCCTTCCGGTGAAAATTCGCACCTCGACAAAAGTGTAACCCTTGTAATACTGAATGACCCGGTATTGGCTTTTGGCCTCGCGCCCGTCTTCGGTCACCGCCATCTTTTTGCGGTTTGCCGGGTGCCGGCCGATGGCAGCTTCGATGATGCCGCTCCTGGGTTCCAGTTTGCCCTTGACCAGCACCAGGTAGGTTTTGGTCACCGCGCGTTCTTTAAATTGGGCCGAAAGCGCCGCCTGAGCTTGCCTCGAGCGCGCCACGACCATCAGCCCGGAGGTGTCCTTATCCAGCCGGTGGACGATACCAGGCCGTTCGCCGCCTTCCTCTGCCAGTTCCGGATACTTCGCCAGCAAGGCATTCAACAAAGTTCCATCAGGGTGCCCGGGTGCGGGATGGGTGGTCAGCCCCGGTGGTTTGTCGATGACCGCCAGGTCCTCGTCCTCATAAATGACCTTGAGGGGGATGTGTTCAGCCGGGTGTTTGCTGGGAGGCGGTAAAGGAATCTCGGCTATGATCCGATCTCCGGTATTCAGCAGATATGATGGTTTTACCGCCTTGCCGTTGACCTTGACGAAGCCGCCGTCGATGAGTTCCCTGACCTTGACCCGGGACAATGTCGGAATTTTCTCGGCAACAAATTTATCCAATCTGACTTCAGTATTGTCAGAGGTCAGCTCGATTATATTCGGCATTTAATGCCCTTTGGATTGCTCCGGACGCAAGTAAAGGAAAGCGATCAGGAGCATGCCGACCACCAGGGAGGAGTCAGCGATGTTGAACGCCGGCCAGGGGCCGGCCTTGAGAAAATCGGTGACCGAGCCGTAGTACGCCCGGTCGATCAGGTTTCCGAGCGTCCCGCCCGCCGCCAGACCAAGCCCGATTCGACCCCAGGTGTTCTCCAGAAAATCCAATTTATGAGACACAGCTATCCACACAATGAATAGCAGGGCTATGCTGCTGGTAACAATGAGGATCGGAATCGAATTTTGGAAAATACTGAATGCTGCGCCCGTATTTTGGGCGTGTATTATCTGAAAAAAACCATCCCTCGGGATCGCTTCTGACAAGGATAGATATATGCGGACCAGGTGTTTTGTCAGTTGGTCAAGCCCGACCACCAGCGCCATGACGAGCGCGGAAACACCCAGGTTGGTTGTTCGAGACATCAGTGAGGTCGGATTAACCGGGTCGGTTAAGTTTGGTTTTACAGGTGACGCACAATTTTGCATAGGGTAATATCTCTAAACGCGCTGGATCAATGGTTTGGCCGCAGTTTTCACACTTGCCGAATGTCCCTTTGTCGACCTTGGATATTGCATATTCGACCTCAGCCATCTGGTCCAGAACCCTTTTTTCCAATGCCAGTCGGTTCTCCAGGTCTGCTGTTTCGGTGGCTTCCTCTTCCCGCTTGCCGAAGGGAGAGCCTTCCCGCCTGTCTTCCTGCGGCGCTGACGCTTTCAACGCATCGAGTTGCTCGGAGAGGCGCTGGTAATCGGCTTTCAGTCGAATTGTAACCATATCGTAGTTTTTCTTTTCCGTCACCATGTTCGTCCTCCCGGATTGATCAGTATTTGTGCCTATGCGCCGCTAAAGCTGAAAATGAGGGAAACAAATCGTAAGCCTGTGTCGGGATTAATCCTTCGCCGGTAGTATTAAGTGTATACGATAACTGGCAGATTGGCAATATCTCATAACCAGGCGGAATTATTGAATTTGACACAATGGACAGCCTCTGTTAAATTTCAATTGAAAACGATTTTCATTTAACTATGAACTATTCCAAAGATTTTCTCGCAAACCTCAAGACTGCGGGATATAAATTAACCCCACAAAGACGCGCCATCATCGGTGCGATTCTTTCGTCAGATAGGTCACTTACACCCCAGGAACTCCATTCCATGCTGGTTGAAAAGCACCCGCAGATCGGGTTGGTGACCGTATATCGTACTATCGAGTTGTTGTACCGGCTTGGGTTTTTATGTGAAATAAAAGCCGAGGGCAACGCCCGGAGTTTTAAAGCTGGATCTCCGGAACATCATCACCACCTGGTGTGCCGTGGCTGTGGCGAAGTGGTTGATTTCACCGGTAGGTGCCCTGTCGAACTCAAAACTAATCTCGAAAAGGAAACGGGCTTCCTGATTACTGACCATCAACTTGAATTTGCAGGT
Source organism: Dehalogenimonas sp. (assembly GCA_050859015.1). Lineage (GTDB taxonomy): Bacteria > Chloroflexota > Dehalococcoidia > Dehalococcoidales > Dehalococcoidaceae > Dehalogenimonas. The sequence goes on along the minus strand of CP139473.1, from coordinate 183,490 downwards.
TTTTGCCGGAATTGCAGGGGCATACAATCGTGAAAAACAGGGCTTTGATCATTATTTTATCTTCCTTGATTTTGGCATCGAGTTTGGGGATCGTGTCCGGCTGCGGCAAGGCGGTCAAAACCGGCAAATCGATAGTCGTCACTTATTCGGTCCTCGGTTCTGTCGTAAAAGACCTTGTCGGTGACGCCGCGGTTGTCACGGTTTCCATCCCCAACGGCCAGGATCCCCATGATTGGGAGCCTTCCGCACGGGACATCGAAACCATCAATAATGCCGATCTGGTGATAGAAAACGGGCTCGGTCTCGAGGGCGGCCTGGAAAAAACGCTGACCCAGGCTAAAAACGGCGGAGTGAAGTTTTTCACCGCCACCGACCACATCGCCGTGCGACACGTCAGCCAGGGTGAAGGCATTCCTTCAGGCGACCCGGATCAGGTCATCGGTGCCCCGGACCCCCACTTGTGGATGGATCCGCTGACCATCAGTGACGTTGTGACCGCCCTGGCGCCGGTTCTGAAGGACATTCTCCAGATTGACGTATCCGCCCGGGCGCTTGACCTTAAAAACCGGTTGACTGCCTTGAAATCCGAACTCGCCGGGATCATCGGTCAGATTCCTCAGGCTGAACGTAAACTGGTCACCGGTCACGAATCGATGGGTTACTTCGCCCATCGGTATGGTTTTAAACTCGTCGGCGTGATTGTCCCCAGCCTATCCTCTCAGGCCGAGGTTTCAGCCGCCGACCTGGCTGCTCTGAAACAGGCCATTCTAGATAACAACGTTAAGGCTATCTTCACCGAGTTGGGAACGTCGCCGGTTGTCGCTAAAGCTATCGGAGACGAAACCGGCGTCAAGGTTGTAGAATTGACTACGCACGTAATACCCTCCGACGGTTCGTATTTCACCTTCATGCGGGGAGTTGCCGATACGATTACTACTGCCTTAAAGTAAACTTGGGTATATACTTTCGCTAAGGAGTCTTTAGCTTAATGTCCTTCCAGATCGGTCCGTTCAACATCCACATGTACGGCGTGATGCTCGCACTGGGCGCCCTTGCCGCCATACTTGTGGCCTACATCGAAGCCAGGCGCCGCAGCGAGAATCCCGACCACCTGTTCAACATGGCCCTCATCGTCATCCCGCTAGGGGTCATCGGCGCCCGGCTATACCATGTCATCGATCAATGGTCTTTTTACAGCGCCAATCCTGGCAAAATCATCGGCGGGGCGGGCCTGGGCATATTCGGTGCCGTGGCTGGGGGGCTTCTCGGTCTTATCATTTACACAGGTTGGAAAAAACTGAACGTCTTGCGATGGTGCGATATTCTCGCCCCCGGCCTCATCCTGGCGCAGGGCATTGGCAGATGGGGCAATTTCTTCAACCAGGAGCTGTACGGTTATCCCACTAGCCTGCCCTGGGGGATCCCCATCGATCCGGCTCACCGCCTCCCGGGATTCGAGCAGTACACCCACTTCCACCCCTTGTTCCTTTACGAGTCGATCTTGGACATCGCTGGCTTTGCGTTTCTGATGATCGCCGGGAGGAAGCTGAGAGACCGGCTCAAGAACGGCGACATCATGCTCCTATATTTCATTTGGTACGGAGTGGTCCGTTTCATCCTTGAAGGTTTCAAGATCGAGGTCTGGACCATTGGAGGAATCCCCACCGCTCGTTGGATCTCGGGTGCGCTGGTCATCGGCAGTGCCGTCGTTTTGTGGCTTCGCCATCGTAAGAAAAACACTGTTATCACCGGCGGCGATGATTCCGCAATACAAGCCTGACGACTTTGCAAGAATATGATTGATTTTTTCATCGGACCGTTCGCTAACAACGAATTCATGGTGAAAGCTTTGCTGGCTGGAATTATGGTTTCCGTTGTATGTGCTATCGCCGGGACTTTCATTGTCCTGAGGGGCTTGGCTTTCATCGGTGACGCCCTGGCTCATGGCGTCCTTCCCGGTATCGCCGCGGCTCTGCTCTTCGGCTTTCCCGGCATCATCGGAGCCACCATAGGAGCCGCCGTCATGATCGGTGGCGTAACGCTCATCACCCAACGCTCGCGGTTATCATCCGATACTGCCATCGGTCTTCTGTTCGTCAGTATGCTGGCGCTGGGCGTTGCCATCGTGTCCCGTTCAGGTTCATTCTCCGGGGATTTGACCCGGATCCTCTTCGGCGAACTTCTGGGGATTTCCTGGGGCAACATCTGGCTATTGCTGATTTCGACGGCGGTCATCGGTATCGTCGCCATTGTCTGCGCGCGGCCCTTCATGCTCCTCGCCTTCGATCCGGAACAAGCTCAGGTAGCCGGGTTCTCCTCCAGGAAATACCATTTCCTTATGCTGCTCATGATTGCCGCCACTGTGATCGTATCCTTCCAGACGGTGGGGACTCTCCTAGTCTTCGGTTTGCTGATTGCTCCGGCCGGGGCGGGTGCCCTGCTCGCTTCAAGGATCAGTATCATGATGCTTTTAGCGGCAATTTTTGGGGTCGTTTCAATGTACGCCGGTCTCCTCATCAGTTACCATTTGAATATAGCCGCCGGAGCTTCGGTCATCCTGGTGGCGGCCGCCATCTTCTTCGCTGTGTTTATTATCAAGAACGTCACCGCCAGGCGGGCTTCAACCGCCTCGGAGGCCGCGCATGGTTAGTGCAGTCACAACCTCCGGCACCGACATTTCAGCCCGCGACCTGGACATCGGTTACGATGGTAATACGGTGGTAGCTGGCATAAACTTCGAACTCACCGAAGGGCGCGCCATCGCACTGATCGGCACTAACGGTTCCGGCAAATCCACTCTGCTCAAGACCATTGTCGGGCTGCTGCCTCCTATCGGCGGTCAGATTAAAATATTCGGCGAGGCCCCGGGCGCTAAACCTAAACGCATCGCCTACCTGGGGCAATTTCACGCCTCGGGGTTCGTTTTGCCGCTCCGGGCTATCGACGTTGTGCGCATGGGCCGCTTTCCCGGCAAAGGACTGATGGGCCGGATGACATCGGAGGATAACGACATCGTCCAAAGCGCCATGACCGCCATGGGCGTGGAAAAGCTGGCCGATTTCCCGCTCCGGGCCATGTCCGGTGGTCAGCAGCAGCGCGTCTACCTGGCTCAAGTTCTGGCACACCGGGCTGACCTCCTGGTGCTCGACGAACCAACCGCCGGACTCGACGTCGGCGGCCGGGAGCGCTATCTTCAGGCTATAAAAGATGAACTCTGCCGCGGGGCCTCGATCGTCGTCGCCACCCACGATGTCCAGGATGAGGCCTCCCTGTGCCACCAGGTCATGCTGCTGGCCCATCGCGTCGTCGCCCTCGGCCCTCCGGACCAGGTTCTCACCCCCCAAACCCTGCTCGAAACATTCGGCATCGTCATCGGCGGCGACCAGAAGCGCTTTACCGTCCTCGAATGCGTTCATCCCCACGACGGTCACCGTCACGATTAGTTCGTCTTAAACCAGGCTTCCCTCTCATCAAATTCGTTCCAGATATGAAAAAATGTTAATATCTCTTTCAAGGGTATAATTTCAGGAAAGCGAGGGCAGGTCTTCATGATTTTCGTGCTCTTTTTCTTCATCATCGTCGCAGGTTATGCTTTCCTTGAATACTATTTCAGGTCGCACGGGGCTAAGGTCACCATGTACGACCGCGTCGTCGGCGGTATCGGCGGCGTCCTGCTACTGGCCGGACTCTGGGTTATCATGGACGCCCGCAACGACCTCGCCACCCCGGAATCTTATATCTTCGTCATAATTACCATGTTGCCGGCGATCGCTCTTGGCGCCGCCGCCTGGCTGGCAATTACGAGGCGGAAATAGCTAAATTGTCCCGAAAGTTGGTTGCCCGGCTTGGCAAGTAAGTTTATAATCTTCCCCGATGCCTGAACTCTCCGTTCAATTGCTTTCCGGGCTTACCCTTAAGAATCCCGTTATCGCCGCCTCCGGTACAGGTGGTTACGGCGACGAGCCGAACCGGCTTTACGACATTGCCGACCTTGGGGCCTTCGTCTGCAAAGGCACAACATTAAAGCCTCGGGCCGGCAATCCTCAACCCCGCATCATGGAGACCGAGAACGGCCTCCTGAATGCCATAGGTCTGCAGAACCCCGGCGTCGAATATGTCATCGAGCACTACGCTCCTCTTTGGGCACAATGGCAGACTCCGGTACTGGTCAATATCGCCGGCGAGAGCATCGATGATTACGCTGAGATCGCTGGGCGCCTAGACAAGATTCCTGGGGTGGCGGCTCTCGAAGTCAATATCTCCTGCCCCAACGTGGCCGCCGGGTGTCTCGAGTTCGGTGCCACTCCCGAAGGAGCGGCGGCCGTGACCCGGGCTGTCAAATCGGCAACCTCCCTGCCCGTTATCGTTAAGCTGACCCCCAATACCTCGGATGTCGTCGCCCTGGCGCAGGCGGTCGAAAATGCCGGCGCAGACGCGGTTTCGCTCATAAACACCTTGCGCGGCATGGCAATCGATATCAAGAAAAAGAAACCGGTCCTAGGCAACATCACCGGCGGCTTGTCAGGCCCGGCGATCAAGCCCGTCGCCCTTGCGATGGTATGGCGCGTGGCGGGCGCCGTCAGGATCCCGGTCATCGGCGGCGGCGGCATCTCGAACGCGGACGATGCTATCGAATTTCTGTTGGCCGGCGCCTCGGCAATCGAGGTCGGCACAGCCGCCATGGTGAATCCCGGCGCTCACTCTGACATTGTAAAAGGTATCGAAAATTACATGCTACAATGGAAAATGACCGGGTTATCCCGATTAATCGGCGCCGCCAGGCGATAACGAGGAGGCCAGTATGAACAGGATCGTTCACTTCGAAATTCCGGCTGCCAAGCCGGATCGCGCGGTCAAATTCTATAAAGATGTTTTCGGCTGGAAGATCGAAAAATGGGCTGGTCCGATGGACTACTGGAACATCACCACCGGCGCCGATAAAGAGGCCGGCATCAACGGCGCCATCATGAGCAACGACGGTACAATCAAACAGGTCGTCAACACGATCGATGTTAAAAACCTGGGAGAAGCGGCTAAAAAAGTCTTGGCCGCCGGCGGCAAGCGCGTCAGCCCTGATCAAACGGTGCCGGGAGTCGGCCATTTCGCCTACTTCACCGATACCGAGGGCAATCCCTTCGGCTTGATGCAGAACGATCCAACCGCAAAATAAGTAATGCTGCCGCATTCTGTACTGCCCCCCGGCGCCGGCGCCGCCGCCCGCCGGGGCGGGCTCATCGCAGCAACACTTGCTTCATTCCTGACGCCCTTCATGGGCGCATCAGTCAACATCGCCCTTCCGTCGATCGGCAAGGAGTTCTCGCTTGACGCCGTCACTCTCGGCTGGGTTGCCACAGCGTATATCCTGGCGGCGGCGGTCTTCCTGCTGCCCTTCGGACGCCTGGCTGATATCTTCGGCCGGAAAAAGATCTTCATCGCCGGGCTGGCTTCCTACACGGTTACCTCACTCCTCGTGGCGCTGGTTCAAAACGGTGGTCAATTGATCGTCATGCGGGTCTTTCAGGGAGTGGCCGGAGCGCTTCTATTCGGTACCGGCATGGCCATCCTGACCTCGATTTTCCCACCATCGGAGCGAGGCAGGATTCTCGGCCTGAATGCAGCCGCCGTATATATTGGCTTGTCCCTCGGCCCGACGATAGGCGGCGTCATTACCGACGCCTGGGGTTGGCGCGGCATATTCCTGTTGAACGCGGGCCTCGCCTTCTTCGCCCTTGTCGTCGTCCTGACCCAACTTAAAACAGAGTTTCAGGAATGCAAGGGCGAGGCGTTCGACCTGAAAGGCGCCGTTGTTTACGGCCTGGCCTTGTGCGCCCTGATGCTTGGCTTTTCCGAACTGCCCGATAATGCCGGTTTCGTTTTGCTGGTGGTCGGCGCCGCCGGCCTGACCGCTTTTATCTGGTTTGAGTCCAGGATCCAATTCCCTATGCTCTCAGTCACTATGTTCCGTCACAACACAGTATTCGCCATGTCTAACGCCGCTTCATTGATCAATTACGCCGCGACGTTCGCCGTCGGTTTCCTTTTGTCTCTTTACCTTCAATTCGTCAAAGGGTTTTCACCGACCGATGCCGGGTTGATCCTGGTGGCTCAGCCCGTCGTCATGGCGCTGATATCACCCTGGGCCGGACGGAGTGCGGACAGGCTCGGGCCCAGGTTTCTGGCTTCGTTCGGCATGGCTATCTCGGCGATCGGCCTGGCGATGTTCATCTTCATCGGCAACAACACTTCGATGGTCTACGTCATCGGCGGGCTGGTGGTTCTAGGTCTCGGCTTCGGCCTTTTCTCTTCGCCCAACACCTCAGCCGTCATGGGTTCAGTTGAACGGCGACAGTACGGCGTGGCTTCAGCAACTTTAGGCACGACCAGGCTGGTCGGTCAGATGTTGTCCCTGGGCATCGCCATCCTTCTATTTTCCATTATTATCGGTCATGTCCGGATCTCTGCTGCGGTGCACAACGAGCTTGTTTCCAGCCTCCGGGTGGCTTTTGCTATTTTCACCGGGCTTTGCGCCGTCGGCGTTTTCGCCTCGCTCGCTAGGGGCAAGGGAACCCCGGTCGCCGCACCCTCGGTTTCGTCCAAGGTTGGTGGCGGCAAACCGCAGTCCTAATGCGACCCCGAATTATTCCAATTGACGAGAACCGACCCCTACAATTACAATCCTGCGCGTGAAGAATTGTAACTTGGGTCGCGGGATCGCTTCGGTGCTCGTTGCCCTCGTACTCTTTTCTCCGCTTGCCACCCAACCCATGAGCGCCGCCGATAGTTCCTGGTCCGACGTGCCGATGCCCCAATCCGTCGGGACGGTGGTCGACATGGCGGTGTCGCCGTATCAAGACGGCCTGATATATCTGCTGGCTTTCAACAACGGTCACAGGGTCTGGCGTACATTCAACGATGGCATCGCCTGGCAACTTATTTATCAGACCGGAAGCGCCGGTCTTTCCAGTATCGATTGCTTCACCCTTGCCCGGAATGGGGCGTTTTTAATCGCTGGAGGTTCTGCTAACGGCCCGGCCTGCTTGAAATCGACCGATCAGGGTCAAACTTTCACACAGTTCACCCTGCCGGTAGCTATCGATTCGACCGCTGGTTTTGGGGCACTCAGCGAGCAGAGTTTTTTCTTCACTTCGTTCGATGGCTCCAGGTCGAGAGTCTGGCGGACTGCTGACGGCTCTGCTTTTGAAAGCACGATCATAACAGCGACGCCGCTTCCGATCCTTGAAATTTCTCCCGGTTTCGCCATCGATAATACCTTGATCACAGCTGGCGCCGATGGTAACTTTTATCTGTCGACCGATGGCGGGATTCACTTTTCAGCCCTGCAGCAATCGCCCCTCGTCGGTGAGATTTGCCTGGCGTTTTCTTCGGATTACTCCAATAGCAAACACGTCTACGCCGCTTCCAGCACTGCCGGTTCCGGCATCTGGCGTATGGAAATCGGAGAACCGGCCTGGACTCGGATTGATGCCGGCTTGCCAAACGGAACGATGATCAGCGGCATCGAACTCTCTGTAGGAGGAATCATCTACGCGGCTTCAGGCAATCAGGTCAACACTTCAAATGGCGGATTAGTCAAAAAGACGGTGTTTAATCCGTCATGGGAAACCGCCCGGTACGGCCTGCAAGCCGGGAGTACATTGTGGGATCTCCAATCGAGAGGCAGCAAGTTTTATAGCCTGGACACAGCTAACAACCTTATAGTCGTCTACAACGATACACTTGCCTCGCCGGTTGAACTGTTATCGCCCCAGTCCGGGTCACCGGGCATTGGTACCTTTGCGGCTGGAACGATCGGCGGTATCGATATCATCTGGCGTAACCCGGGTGGCGCCACAAGTTTTCAATGGCAGGTCAGCGACTCTTATGACATGTCCATAATTCGTTTCGAGGGCACGACTGCGACGGAAAGTACCCGATTGAAAAACCTCGATCCCGGGACCACCTGTTATTGGCGCGTCCGGGTCGCCACACCTTCATTGAGTCCATGGTCGGCGGTCTGGAGTTTCACCACCGCCCTCGGTGCGCCGGTACTGACAACGCCGGCAATCGGTTCCACAGTCCAGATCTTGCAGCCGCCTTTTCAATGGCAACCGTCGGCTGGCGCAAAGTCTTATGAGTTGATGCTGTCCCCTTCCGCCGACTTCAGTAATTTGACTGCCTTTGCCACCGGTATCGGCGGCAATGCCTGGCAGCCGACATCACCCCTTATACCCTCGACGGGCTATTTTTGGAAGGTTCGGGCTATCGGAACAAACACCTATTCGCCTTGGAGCGCGGTTTCGGCTTTCACCACCTCCGCGCCGCCCACCACCTCAGCCGCGCCTACCACGACCGTAATGCCGACAACGACACCCGCGCCAACTCAGACCCCGACTACATCGGCACCGCCTTCATCAACTTCAGGCCAAACGCCAGCGCCAACTCAATCAATTGCACCGCCGATCGCCGCTTCATCGGTCCCCGGATTGCTGATAGGAATCCTAATTGGAATGGGTTGTTTGAGTGGTTTTGTGGTCTCGATAATAATCAGGACCAGGAAACAGCCGCGGGATTAGGTTCCCTGCTTTACTGGATTATTGTGCCCCAGCCTCCAGCACCACCACCTGTGTCGGCAGCGGCAGGTTGGCTTTGGTGACTAACAATTTGGGTTGCGGCACAACGCCGCTGGAGCCCATCTCGCCCAGGAATTTCTCGACCGGTTCAAGTTCGCGCGTGCCCTGCGGTAGTTTATAGTGCATCGGTATGACGATGGCCGGCTCGATCTGCCGCACCAGTCTGGCGGCGTTATTGGCGTTGAGGGCGCTCATGTCGCCTACGGGGACTAACAGGATATCTACGTTGCCGAGCTCTTCGACTTTGGTCTCGGTCAGAGGTTCGCCCAGGTCGCCCAGGTGGCAAATGACCACGTCATCCACCGACACGACAAAAATGACGTTCTTTCCCCGGAGTAAGCCCTTTTCGGAGTCGTGGAATGAGGGCAGTCCTATAAGTATGGCGTCGCCGATCTCATATTCCCCCGGACGTGACACTACCCGGAAATCCCCGGTTACCCCCGAGGTATAGTTGTGCCCATCGTGCTGGTGGCTGACGGTAACGATATTGGCTGTCTGTTTGCCCAGGGTAAAGCCTAACTCCGGCGCGAACGGGTCGGTAATCACCGTGGTATTCTTGCCTTTGATACGGAAACAGGAATGGCCAAGGTACTTAATTTCCATGTTGCGATTATAACATGGGTGCCTCGATGGGATAAAGCTGGACAATGAGCTTTTTCTATAGCCTTCGAACAACATCCGTTGTATAATGTGCCACGATTAAAAATGTGTCCCAAGGAGCGACGCCTTAATGCCGGAGCCAACTAAAGGCGCCATCGCCCTGGAATTCGCCGGTTTTTGGAGGCGGTTCGGGGCATATGTCATCGATGCTATCGTCCTCGGGGCTATTTTTGCCGTTCTGGAGCCGCTTCTGTGGCCGGATTTCGGCAAATTTTTCAATTTCACCACCAGTTTTGACTCCAACTACTGGGTCGGCCAGTTTCGGGCATTGGCTAATGTCTTTTCGACCATCTTGAGCGGAATATATTTTATCGTCTTCTGGGTATGGCGTGGGCAGACTCTCGGCATGATGGTAGCTGGTGTCAAGGTCATCCGCACTGATGGAACACCGATTGATACAGGGCGGGCGGTTGTCCGTTACCTGGGCTACCTCATTTCCATCATCCCCGTTTTCCTTGGCTTCATCTGGATAGCCTTCGACGCCCACAAGCAGGGCTGGCACGATAAGTTGGCTGAGACTTATGTGGTGAAAATTCCGGTAGTGCCTGAAGCCCATGCGGCTACCCCACCCACCGCCGCCGCATAAAATAACTTCGAAATCCGAATATTAATGACCATTTGGATTCTAGTTTTGAGATTTTGTATTTGTTTCGGATTTCGAAGTTTGTGATTCGAATTTGATATTTGAGGAAAAGATGAACGATTTAGTTAGAGTAAGATATGCTCCCTCCCCCACCGGTTATCCCCACGTGGGCAATATCCGCACCGCACTTTTCAACTGGCTGTTCGCGCGGCACAATGCCGGTAGTTTCATCGTCCGTATAGAGGATACCGACCAAGCCCGCTATGTCCCGGGAGCCGTTGAAGCCATTCTCGACGGCTTGAGATGGCTCGGCATGGATTGGGACGAAGGGCCGGAGAAAAACGGTGCCTACGGACCGTATTTCCAGTCGCAACGGCTCGACAGATACAAGGCGGCGGCAGAAAAGCTCATTGCCAGCGGCCACGCCTACCGATGCTACTGCTCATCTGAGAGGCTGGAGCAGATGCGCGCCGCCCAGGAAGCCGCCAAGGTGCCCACGGGGTATGATCGCCACTGCCGCGACAGATGTGAACTAGGTCCCGAAGGCGTCACCCCGGTTGTACGTTTCAGGATGCCGCTTGAAGGCCGGACCTTTTTCCACGACATCATTCGCGGCGAGGTCGCGTTTGAAAACGCCTTGCTCGACGACTTCGTCCTCCTTAAAAGCGATGGCTTTCCCACCTACCATCTGGCCAACATCGTGGACGACCACGACATGGCTATTACCCACGTCATGCGGGCTGAGGAATGGCTGTCCAGCACCCCTAAGCACATCCAGTTGTATAAGGCCATGGGTTACGCGCCCCCTCTTTACGCCCACCTGCCTATGATCCTGGGTCCGGACCGCTCCAAGCTCTCCAAAAGGCACGGCGCCGTGTCCATCATCGATTACAAGAACCAAGGCTACCTGCCGGAGACGATGGTTAATTTCCTCGCCCTCCTCGGTTGGTCTCTCGATGCCACAACCGAGATCATGGATGTCAAAAAGATCTTCGAGAATTTCTCCCTCGAGCGCATTTCCAAGACCGCCGCCATTTTCAACATTGAGAAACTGGATTGGATGAATGGTTCCTACATCCGGGCATTATCACTTGATGAGTTCACTGATCGAGCCCGGCCGTTCCTTGAAGCCGGCGTTCCCGAGGCTGCGGCTTACGATCGCGATTATGTTAAGAATGCTCTTGCCCTGATCCAGGAGCGGGTGAAAAAGCTGGGCGAACTACGCGACCAGCCGGAACTGACCCGCTTCTTCTTCTACCAGAACCTCGAGTACCACGCCGTAGATCTGGTGGGCAAGGGCATGACCACGGCCACCACCCGCCAGGCTCTCCAATCCTCGCTCGATCGTCTAGGGAAACTGGATCAATTCGATATCGAGGCCATGGAAAACGAAATGAGGCCGCTGGCGGCGGAGCTTGGTCTCAAACCTGGCCAGCTATTTGGCTGCCTACGCGTGGCAGTCACCGGCCAGAGCGTCTCTCCGCCGTTGTTTCAGACAATGGCTGTTCTCGGCCGGGAGCGAACCCTGTCGCGGATCCGTGAAGCCGTTCACAAGACGCATGAACTGGCGGAGTGAGATAGTTGCAACGGCGCCTTCAATCGGGTTAAATATTAGGCAACCCGTAACAAGGAGGCCCCGATAATGGCCACTCTCACCCGCCAGGACGCCTTGAACTGGTTGGTCAAATACGGCATCATCCCCTACTGGGATTCTATCGACAACAAAGTCCTTTTCCGTAAAGCCGAAGTCAAGAAAGGCTCGGTGGAATCCGTCATCCGGGACACCGAAGAAGAGGTCTGGCCCGGCCTTATCAAGCTGCTTTCTTTGAAAACCGAGGCCGATTGCCTCCTGGTGCGCCGGAGCGTCGAGCAGGCGCTAAAAGGACAGGGCAAACTTATTACTTAATCTTCAATCGAGCCCCGTTCAGGGCAATAATCCATGGGTGGCGGCGGACGGTGTTCTTTACCCGGTGCGGTAATTCAAAAGGCGACCGTCCACCGGTGAGGCTTTAACTTGGCAGATCTTCCCCGATACATTGAACTCTTTGAATCCGGCGAACTTGAGCGCCGTGTCACGGCGCTCGATGCCCGCCTTGAATGCTGCAACATTTGCCCCCGGCGCTGCGGCGCCAACCGCGTTGATGGCGAGATCGGCTTATGCAACGCAGGTAAGCTGGTAGCTGTTGCTTCGGTCTGCGCCCATCGCGGCGAGGAACCCGCCCTTTCAGGCACCAGGGGCTCCGGCGCCATTTTCTTCGGCAACTGCAACCTCAGGTGCGTCTACTGTCAGAATTTCCAGATCTCCCAGGACCCGGCTGGCCAGCGCCACCATGAGATCACCACCTCACGCTTGGCTAACCGAATGCTCCACATTCAGAACGACCTCGGCTGCCACAACTTGAATCTGGTTTCTCCTACTCATTACGTACCTCAGATAATGAGGGCTCTTTTAGAGGCCGTCCCCCAGGGCTTCAGATTGCCTATTGTCTACAACACCAACGCGTATGATGAGCTTTCGACCCTTCAAGAACTCGATGGCGTGGTGGATATTTACCTGCCGGACCTGAAATATTCTTCCAACACAATCGCCATGCAGCTCTCAGACGTCGCCCATTATGTCCAAAGCGCGCGATCGTCGATCAAAGAAATGTACCGCCAGGTAGGCAACCTTCAGCTTGACGAAGAAGGCATTGCCGTCAGAGGCTTGATAATCCGTCATCTCATTCTGCCCAACGACCTTGCAGGTTCGGAAGACTCGCTTAAGTGGATAGCCCAGGAATTGTCACCCCAAGTAACAGTAAGCATCATGTCCCAGTACTTCCCCCGCCACAAGGCGATGCAGATGCCGCCCCTCGCCCGCAGCATCAACGCTGCAGAGCAACGTCGCGTCGTCAACATCGTCGATGTCCTGGGCATGGAAAACGGCTGGATGCAGGAGGCCGGCTCCCAGGAATATTACTTACCGGACTTCAACGCCGAAGGTCATCCCTTCGAACGATCCTGATCGGCCGTTCGTGGCCAGCCTGCCGACCATGAGCGTTCTGACGCGGTAGTTGTAACTGAAACGGCCAACCATGATTGGTTTGTTTGTCCGGTGTCAAAAAACAGGAAAGCCCCGATGTTATCGGGGCTTCTTTTTTTGACGGAAACGAGTATTTTTAGCCGCCGCGGCGCTTGCGGTTGCAGAAGGCGAACTTGATCTTAAGGCCGGAGATCTCATCCTTCTTGTTGACGCCGGTAGCAAAATCTTTCAACGTGACTGGCTTTCTATCGGTGGCGAGTACTTTTTTAGCCATTTTTAACTCCAATTTGAAAACTGACCTTAGATTATAACACCTGACGCTTCGATTGCCAAATAATTCAGGTTGTGCCGCTCGCTTCCACGCCTTGCCGGATCTCTTCCATGGTTCTCGGCTTGAATTCAGGTTTTTGCAGCAGTTTCACAAGCTCTACCCGTTCGCTACCCCAGTTGAACCAGATCGGCACGCCGCGTTCTCTAAAATGCGTCATCGAACGCCGGGTGAAATCCTCAAATGAGTCGCAAAAAAAGCCGCGGCGCTCAGTTTCCTGCCGCAGGTAGGGCAGCAGTTTGTACCAGCAGCGAATGGCTGTTGGGCCGCCGAGCGTTTCTATGGCTAGTTGCTGGTTTATCTCCCGGTTGCGGGTGACCGCACCCAAAAGGTTCAGCCAGTCCACCAGGTGATCGAACCGTACTCTTTGATAATCTGCAAGCGTTGCCCATTCGTCCGGCTTCACCGAGTAGATGCTGCGGATAACTGCTTTAAACTCGTCGCTCCGGAAATCCCGGAAAAGGTCGATAGCCAGCTTGGCGTCGTCGCGACGTCGGAATTGAAGATACTTAACAATTCCAATTATGAAGCCGACGGTGAGTACCGCCACTGAAATCGACGTCACCGCCTGCCAGAACGCGCTATCCACCTTTACACCTCGCTGAAATCCGGCTGTCGTTGCGAGTCCTTCCAGGGAAGGACGAAGCAATCCCGATGTTCCGCCGTAGATTCACGACTCTTTTTGGAGTCATCGTCTAGAGCGGCTATATTCTAAAAGTTTTCAATCTCTTTTAAAAGAGCGTCGAAAAAATCCCCTTCGGCCACCACCCGTATCTTCTCGCCTCGCCGGAAAAGTATCCCCTGCCCTTTGCCGCAGGCGATGCCGACGTCAGCGTCTTTGGCCTCGCCCGGGCCGTTCACGGCGCAGCCCATCACCGCCACCTTGACCGGCTTGTCAATGGAGAGGAGAGCGTCGGCGATCTTCTCTGCCAGGTTGACGACATCGGCCTCGGTCCGGGAGCACGACGGGCAACTCACTAGCGTCGGACCTTTTTGCCTCAGATCCAGGCTTTTCAATATCTCGTAGCCTGCAACGATCTCTTCTCTGGGATGTGCTGAAAGAGAGACCCTGATCGTGTCGCCGATGCCCTCTGCCAGTAAAGCTCCGATCCCCACCGCCGATCTGATGATGCCGGTTCGCGGTGTTCCCGCTTCGGTCATTCCGAGGTGTAAGGGGTAGTCGACCATCCCGGAAATCATGCGGTAGGCAGCGACAGTCTCAGGAACATCGAATGCCTTAAGTGAAATCTTGATCAGATCGAAATCGAGGCTTTCGAGAAGCCGGACCTGCCCCATCGCCGAATCGACCATTCTTTGATGGAGCGGCTTATCGGATTCAAAATCCTCAGGCAGAGAACCGCCGTTGACGCCGATGCGTATCGGCACCTTTCGCCCTTTGGCCGCCTCGACAACCTGTTTAACCCTGTCCTCCCCGCCGATATTGCCCGGGTTAATTCTCAGCCCGTCGGCTCCCGCTGCAATTGCCGTCAGAGCCAGCCGGTAATCGAAATGAATGTCGGCTATCACCGGGATGGGACTCTGTTTTTTGATCTCTCGCAACGCCTCGGCTGCTTGTGAATCGGGCACTCCGCATCGGATTATCTCGCACCCAATCTCGGCAAGCTCTCCAATCTGCGCGACCGTTGCGTCGACATCCCGGGTATCGGTCTTGGTCATCGATTGCACCGTTATCGGTGAATCTCCCCCCACGATCACCCCGCCGATGTTGATCGCCTTTGTTTTCCGCCTCTGGTTTTGTGTTTGGGATTTTGTCATTTGTGTTGATTTAGGATTTAGATATTAGGATTTGGGATTTATCCGCCGACAATCCTCACAATATCCTGGAACGTTACCAGCAGTATCAAACCGATCAAAAGTACAAATCCAATAAAGTGAATCTTCCCCTCGGTTTGCGGATCGATTCTCTTGCCCCGCCTCGCCCACTCGACCACCACGAAGGCGATCCGTCCGCCGTCGAGTGCCGGTATCGGCAGAATGTTCAATATCGCCAGGTTGAGCGATAGAAATGCGGTGAATTCCAGCAGCGGCCCGAACCCCGCCCTCGCTACCTCACCGGTCATTTGGGCGATGCCCACCGGGCCGGCGAATTGAGCCGGCGCGCCGAAGACCAGGGATAAAATGCTGTTTTTAAACAGCACCATGGTCTCGCCGGTTTCCCGGAAACCGGAGGAGATCGCGGTGAAAAAGCCGTCATGGACTTTGGTGACCACCACATCGGTCGTCTGAGTCTCGATTCCCACCGCCCCCTGCCCCACCGGCGGATTCCAGCGCGGATTCACGGTGACGGTCACCACCGTACCGTCGGCTTTTTGGATCTGCATCGGAACCGTTTCACCCAGATCGAGGAATATGTATCTGCCTAGTTCGGCGTTGTTTGCTAATTGCCGCCCGTTGAAGGTCAAAATAGTGTCCCCGACCTGCACTCCCGCAGCCTCTGCCGGTGAGCCCGCTGCCACCGCCAGGACTTCGATTTTACCAGTGGCTATCTGGTGAGGAAGTGCGAAAACTACCGTAAACAGGATGATCGGCAGCAGAGCGTTTACAATTGCTCCAGCCGCTAGGACGGTGATCCTTTTGGCGTGGCTCTTCGAGGCCAGGGCACCCGGCGCAGTCGGGTCTTCCTCACCGGCTAGCTTGACGAAACCACCTAGCGGCAGTAGGTTGACCGAGTATTCGGTGCCGCTCCTGCCTTTTTTGGCAAACAATCGCGGCGGATAGCCTAACCCGAATTCATTGACTTTCACCCCGAAAATCCGGGCGCTGAAAAAATGGCCTGCCTCATGTGACAGGGTTACGATCGCCAGTACCAATGCGAACGCCGCTATTGTGAACAAAAAACTCAGAATGCTCGACAACTAAAGACTCCTCGCCAATTCGGATACTCTCTGCCGCGCCCAATTTTCAGCGCCGGCTATGTTTTCTAACGACGGACCGCCCGCCGGGATATGTTCTTCAAGGGTTTTCCCCACCAGGCGGGCGATTTCGCCGAACTTTATCTTGCGGCTCAGGAACAGCTCAACCGCCTCCTCGTCCGCCGCCGAAAGCACCGCCGGGAAGGTGCCACCTTTTTTCCCGGCTTCGATTGCCAGCTTCAGACAGGGGAACCGGTAATAATCCGGCGCCGAAAAGTCCAGCCTGCCGATTTTCGGCCAGTCTGCCCTTGGCAGGTCGGTATTGCTCCACCGGTCGGGATAAGACAGCGCATATTGAATCGGCAGGCGCATGTCCGGCGGAGAAAGCTGGGCTTTCACTGCCCCATCGGCAAATTCGACCATCGAGTGTACGATGGACTGGGGATGTATCACTACTTCAATTTGCTCGTACGGAATGCCGTAGAGGCGGTGTGCTTCGATGACCTCCAGCCCCTTGTTCATCAGCGTCGCTGAGTCGATGGTCACTTTCTTCCCCATCTTCCAGGATGGATGAGCCAGCGCCTGTTCCGGAGTCACCGATTCGATCTTTTCGATGGGGTAGTCTCTGAAAGGCCCGCCGCTGGCGGTCAGGATCAATTTCTCCGGTTTGCTGGTTTCTCCTGTCAGGCATTGCCAGATAGCGGAATGCTCCGAGTCCACAGGGCGGATGCCCGCGCCATTGTTGGCCGCTTCATCGAGCAGTGCCTCACCGGCGGCGACGAGGCATTCTTTATTTGCCAGGGCGATTATTTTCCCTGCCCTTGCTGCCGCCAGCGCCGGTGTGAGTCCCGCCCCTCCCGGCACCGCCACCACCACGATATCAACATCCGCATGCCTTGCCATCTCTTCGGGTGGCAGGCACACCGAATTTCCGCAGACGAGATTCTTGCCGGTACAGGAAACAAAACGAGGATTGAATTCTGCTTTTTGTTTTTGCAGGAGACCGACGTTTTCGCCTGCAGCCAGTGCGATGACCGAGATTTTATCCGGATGCCGCCGTACTACGTCCAGCGTTTGTTGCCCGATGCTTCCGGTAGAACCGAGCACCGCCAGGCGAATGGGATTCATCATTACGTAAACATAATAGCGTAAACGGGGGTATCTGGGCTAATTTAGGTTCCGCTTGTTCCGTTCGTGGTGAGCCTGTCGAACCATGAGCGGAATAACGATTGGTCAAAGCTCGAATCCGGTTATTTCCTAATACGAATCGGCCCTGAGTTAGAGTCTCCTCATAATCCCAATTTTATGTTAAACTGATATTGACAAAATTCCACCTAAAAGCTAGGTTTACTATCACGCCATTTAGTATTGGATGAAAAAGGAGCAAGCGCTTGTGAAAGCGCCCACAATTGAACAGATATGAGCATCGGACCAAGTGAACTTCTTTTCGTCGCCATTATCATTTTAGTCCTTATTTTTATCTCCAGGGGCCAAAAAGCCCGGAAGATGAGAAAGCAGGAAGAAGCCGAAAGGGCTGAAGCCCTTCGATCTGCCAAAACCGCGGGCAATGCCATCAGATACCCTGAGCTGCAGCTCCTCGGCATCGTCGTAATAGTGGCTGGCCTTGCCCTGGCGGGAATCGGATATCTGATGACCCGGGGTATTTTGGATTTTTATTCGGTGGCCGGGATCGCGGTTCTTGCTCTGGGAATATCGTTCGTCATCATGGCCCGGCAGAAGGTCAGTCCGGTCGCCTCGAATCCAAAATCCGGCGCCCAGCCGGTTAGCCGGACAGGTGCCTCGGGAAAACAGAATTTGCCTAAATCAGCTGCAAATGCCGGATCGATCGACCCCAAAATCAAGCCTGAAGATATGGCTGACTACAAAAAATACCTGGCCCTTAAGGCGAAAGCTGCCGACAAGCCTTAAGCACGCCGGTTGTTCTTGTGACTCTAGGCAGGGCTACTTTTGGGGCCTGTCCCTTGCATTCCCTGGTAGGCAAACCATGCCGCCGGCGCCATCAGTAAACCGAGGATACTCAAAATCGAAGTCAGCGTCAAAATGAGCAGTATGGCAAAACCAAGCTGGACCAAAACCTTTGCCACACGTTGGTTATTCTGAATAAATAGCAGCGCAACGTAAAGTAGTACTAGGGCTAAAATCGGAAGACCCACAGTGAAAAATTTTAGTGGGTCCAGGAATTCCGACAGGCTCCACGTGATATGAACGTATCTGGATTGGAATATTGAATAACCGATTGCGATAACCGCAAGTGAAGCCAACCATGCAGCGGCTGCGATGATGTATCCTTTTTTCACCTGGCTTCGCCTCCCAGTGAGGAATTGGAACTACTGTTGTTTCAGTAGTTCTATCACTACTGCCGCAATTTCCTTACCGTCGGCCTTACCGCGGAGCATCGGCGTGAGTTTCCCCATTACTTTACCCATGTCCTGAGGTTTGTTGGCGCCCACTTCAGCGATAACTTTCTTGGCTTCCGCTGTTATCTCATCGCGAGTCAACTGTTTCGGCATATAGCTTTCGAGGATATTGAGTTCAGCTTGTTCCTTGTCCACCAGGTCCTGCCGATTGCCCGCCTGGAACGCCTCGATGCTTTCTCTCCGTTGTTTGATCATCTTGGCGATAACAGCATGAACGCCCGGATCATCCAGCTGCTTTTGTTGATCGATTTCGGCATAGTTGATTGCCGATAAGATGAGGCGGATAGTATTGAGTTTGACTTTATCGCCTGAACGTAAAGCTTCTTTAAGTTCAACAGGAAGGGTTTCTTTGAGGCTCATACATTGCCTTTCATATACTCGATTCGTCGTTGCGAGACATCGGCGGTGGCGAAGCAAACTCTAGGACCCGCCGCGGATCTTGCCAACCTGATTCTAGGCTGGGCTTTTTGAAGAGTCAAATCCGCCCCGCTTTGAAATTTGGATTTTGATATTCGAATTTATTTTGATCCTGAGCCTGTCGGAGGACGATACTAAGATTTCGGATTTCGCCATAAACACACCAGCCGCCTCTCGGCGGCTGGTCTCTGACTCGAAATTTCTGCTTTTACTTTACGCCCAGTTTGAAATCGTGGTCGATACAAGGATGTGGCACCCCGGCCTCGTCCTCCAGCCACCTTTTTACTTCAAGATAAGTGTCGCTGGCGATATCGACGCGTGTGCGTTTGAATTCACCTTCGGCCATCTTGGCGAAATGGGTGTCCTTCAACTTGTCTTCGATCTTGATCGGCCAGGAACCCTTGTCCCTGGCTGGGATTTTGGCGGCGTCGCCATACTTGCGGCCGAAGATCTCATCAAAGAGGTCGGCAGCAACTATCGCATAGTTTTTGTTCGTGATGTGCCGGATGGCTTCACCGAGTGTCAGTCCCATTGGCAGATAGCTCCTCCATCTCTAATATTCGATAATAAATCTCGGTTACCCCGAGGTTAAGTACCATAGTATACACTGTCCGGGAACCGATTGATAGACTCCGTTTAACCTGCCGCCGTCAAAGGCAATTTCCCCTGCAATGGTTTGACTGCTTTTACGAAGATATAAAGCCCGCGCACCGGTTCGAGTTCTTCGACTTCGAATCCGGCTTCCGTAAGCATGTGCCTCCACTCCTCTTTGGTATGGACGAACATGATGCCGCGCTCCACTACGTAACGGACAAAGGTGTTCATGAAGAAGGACAATACGCGGTTTTTCGGCTGGTAGATGTCAAAAATGATTATTTTGCCGCCGGGTTTGAGTGCCTGATAGCTCTTTTGAAGCAGCCGGGAGAAAAGTTTGAACTCGTGGGAGGCGCTGGAGTTATAGATCCGGTCGAACTCGGCGTCCTTGAACTGCACCTGGTAGGCGTTGCCCTTGATCAGTTCCTTATTTGGCCGCTTCACCTTGGCGTTCCTGGCCAGCATGGCGTCGGACTGGTCGAGACCGACTATCCTCTTGGCGACAATAGTGTTACTGATGTAACCTGTGCCGCAGCATAGATCGAGAATTTCCATCTGTGAAGTGTCTTCGTTGAGCATCCGTTTTCTCATGCTCTCGTACGTGCCGCCCATAAACAACTTGGTCAGAAAGTCGTATAGTGGCGCGATAGTCTCAAAAAATTTCGGTTCTACCATGTTCCGTCCTTATAACGATCTGTCATTGCGAGCCACGATGAAATCGGGGGCGCGGCAATCTCATCCGGATCATCCGAATTCAAATTGAACTAACGGGTACCTCCCGGTGGCGGCTCGACCTGTTTCTTTTCTTCCGGCGATAGGCTCGCCCAGGCGTTGTGAAGCGCTTTTTCGGTTTTGTACTGCCGGTTCACCGCCTCAGCCAGGTCCTGTTCGGTTGGCCATTGCCCCGGGGCACACACCAACTGTTTTCCAGCGAATTCAGGTTTCAACGGCATGTCCATGCCGAATCCGGAAATCGTCAGCCGATAAGGCTCGGTGTTCAGACAGTTGGATACGTCGGCAGTGAGCTTGGAGATTTCGCTAACAATCCGCTTCGCTTCTTTATAATCGTCCAGCGCTTCACGATAACACTGGAGTTCCTGTCCGTTTTTCATTCGGGTCTCCGTTCGTGTGCCCAAGTCGTTTGGATGTCCGTTTAATCGTAGTGTTATCGCGAGTGACTTCACGCCGCCAGGAAACCGAAGGCTACGGCGGCGTTGGTGAGAGAATATATTAATACCATGTACTTGTTCGCCTTGGCAATTTTGAGGGGGTCTCTGAACTCCCGTCTCGCCGTCTGGCCTGCCGCCATGGCCAATGGGATCCCCAGGAATGCCAGAGACGCCAGTGGTGGCAATACCTTGGCGACGATCAGAACCACGATGTATGCGTAAATGGCAATCAGCGAAGCGATGAACAGGGTTTTCGAACCTTCAGGAGTCAATCTATAGGTCAGGTTCTTCTTGCCCGCCGCCTTGTCCTCGGGATAATCCGGGATTTCGTTAATGAGGATCATCGTCCACATGCACAGGCCTGGGATAATGCCGACGAGTACGATATCGAGTGGGACACTTGACGTGTGGACGAAGTAAGCCCAGGCAGTCAGCACCGGCCCGTAGCCTATAAGCATCGCCAGTTCTCCGAGCCCCCTGTAAGCCAACCGGAATGGTCGAGCGGAGTACGCGATCGAGATGAACGCTCCGATCCCGGCGATGTAAAGGCTCTCGATTCCGGCGGCAAAAGCGAAAAAGATGCCGCAGATGAGGGCGAAGACGTACAACCCGACAATGACCGTCATCGCCTGCTTCGGTTTGACCCGACCGGAAGCCAGGACACCAGAACCTCCTGAAAATGGGTTCTTGGTTTCGATTGCGGACTTGTCGGTGCCGTACTGGAAGTCGAGGGTGTCATTAAACATAGTGAGGCCAATTTGCACCGCAGCCGCCGCCAGTAAGGCAATAATGAAATACAGCGGGTTGAAGACCTCGGCGGCAAAAGCCGCAGCCCCGGCGATGATAACGGGGAACACTCCCTGGGGCAGGAATTTCAGGCGGGCCGCCTGTACCCAGACGCCGAAAGGCACGTTGGTCCGGTTAGTAAGCTCTCTCAAGGACTTGCCTCAACACTAATTCCGGCACCTTGCAGGCGATCTTGCCGTTCTCCTTGTGGAAATGGCAGAACTGCGCCAGCAGGAAGAAGTCGTTGATGGCGGTGCGCCGCTTGTTGTCGAAAGTCAGCGTCTCGAGAATTTCCTCGATCGAAATTTCAGGCGGGATGCGTGTAGGCAGACCGATCTTCTGGAAAATATTCTCGATGCGGAGTGCGAGGGCGGGGTCCATGAAGCCCAGCGCCGCCGAGATCTTAGCCTCGACGGTCATGCCGATGGCGATGGCTTCGCCATGGAGTAACTGGCCGTTTTTTCTGATCTCGAGGGCATGGCCGATGGTGTGGCCGAGTTCCAGTTGCGGATCGAGTTTGCCCTCATAGGGATCGATTTTCAGCAGTTCCAGTTTCAATTCGATGGTATGGGCGGAGATGTATTCGATATCGTCCCAGGTAAAATCAGGAGCTCTGGATCCGATATATTCGAAGAAGCTTTCTTCCTGGCACAGGCCGTGCTTGACCGATTCGGCGAGTCCAGCCCTGATCTGCCTTGCCGGTAACTGCCGCAGGAAGGCGAAGTCGATAAAGACGAATTCCGGCGGATAGTACTGGCCGAAGAGGTTCTTGCCCTTTTTATAATTGACGGCCTGCTTCTGGCCGATAGATGAGTCTATCTGCGCCACCATCGTCGTGGGAACGTGGAAAAAGCGGATGCCGCGGAAAAGAAGGGCGGCTAAAAGTCCTCCGAGGTTGCCGACGACGCCGCCGCCAAGGCAAACGATTACCGATGACTTGGTAGCATGGGCGTCGAGTATCTGGGCACCGAGAGATTCGAGAGTGGTCAGCGTCTTGGACTGCTCTCCGGCCGGGAAGACGAAAGCTTTTGTCGGCGCGACCTTGTTTAATTGCTCCAGCACCGGTTCCAGGAACACACTGGCCACGGTGTTATCCGTAACAATGAAGAACCGGTCGGCGCTAAGGGTCCTGGCGCATTCGCCCAACCGGTCGAGAATGTTGCGTCCGATGTAGATCGGTCGGAATCTGCCGCTACCGATGTCATATTGAAGGGTCTGGAGTTCAGCCATATTCAAATTCATTTCTTGTAACCCACCACCACCGTACCCATGCCGCCGCTCTGGTATTTGTGCCACACGTCCTTGAAGCCGTTGTCGGTGAGGATTTTGGCGATGTCGGTGTTCTTCGGCAGAAGCATCACGGAGTTATAAAGGTATCGCGGTGAGCCCTTGGCTGTGCCCAGCACGAATCCGGCCAAAGGCAACATGTACTTCAAGGCAAAAAGATACATTCCACGTAGCGGTTGGTGTTCGGGCTTGGTCATGTCCTGGATGATAAAAATGCCACCCGGCTTGAGCGCCTTGAAGACGTTCTGAGCCGCCAGGTTCTTGTTCATGAAATTGCGGAATGCGAAACAGGTGGTGATGATGTCGTATTTATTGTCGCCGTAGTGGACTTCGGAATCGCCGACCCAGAATTTGATCGCCCTTCCCTTGAAGTCCTTGTCGTAGCGTTTCTTGGCTACCCCGACCATCTCGGGAACCAGGTCGAAGGCATCAATTTCGATATCGTTAAAATTTCTGGCCGTATTGAAGGTGACGAAGCCCGTTCCGCAGGCCAGGTCGAGCATTTTCAAATTGTTCTTGTCTTTTTTATAATGGCCGATGACCTTCAAAACATCCTTGACCCAGCGGCGGTGGATGCCCAGCCCGATGATGTCGTCGGTAAGATCGTATTTCGGCGCCTGGTAGCCGAAAAGCTCCAGCATGTACGCCTTGCGCTTTTTGGCCGCTTCTGAGTCGAAACCAGGGTCCTGTAAGTGCCGCTCCGCTGTTCCCGCCGCCATCCCTATGCCTCCGGTTTGAATCCGACGATGATGCAGGCGATGCCCGCCGAAAGGCTCTTGTAGTAGCAATTGACCATGCCGTTATCTTCCAGTATCTTTTGGAGCTGGGAGTTGGTCGGCATCATGTCGGTGCTTTTCTTGAGCCAGCCCGCCGCCGTTCTCTCGGTGCCCAGAACCTTGGCGAAGATCGGCAGGATGAATTTCATGTAGAAGGCGTACAAGCCCTTCATCGGGTGCTTCTCGGGCTTGGTCAGGTCCTGGATGATAAAAATGCCGCCGGGTTTCAGGGCGTTGAAGACGTTCTTGGTAGCCAGGTTCTTGTTGGCGAAGTTGCGGAAGGCGAAGGAGGTAGTGACGATGTCGTACTTGTTATTGCCGAACGGGATCTCGGCGTCGGCCACCCAGAACTTGATCTTGCGGCCTTTGAAGCCCTTCTCGTATCGTTCCTTGGCCACCTTGATCATGTCCGGTGATAGATCGAAGGATTCGATATTGTCGACGGCCGGGATTTTCCGGGCGACATTAAAAGTAACGAAGCCGGTGCCGCAGCCCATGTCCAGCATGTCGGCACGCTGCTTCTTCTTCATGTACTTCTTTAGGATGTTGACCATGGTGCGCACCCACAGGCGATGGGCGTACAGGCCATAGATGTCGTCGTGGAAATCGTAGTTCTTGGCCTGGACCACGAACAGGTCCACCATGTACTTCTTGCGTTTACGGGCTTCGTCGGAATCGAATCCCGGGTCCTTCACCGGCGCGATTGTTTCCATGAACACTCCTATCCCTGGTTAGAGTTAATCATTATCGATTGGCCGCAAGCCGCCGCCGGTAAAGAATTAAGAAATAGCGCGTTAGGCTTGAATCTGGTCTAAAGCCCCGATTTTTCGGCGCGAACGGTTCTAAATAATAGGGTTGAGGGCTCAATATGTCAAGTTAGACCATTAGGTATCCGTCATTGCGAGGCTGGCGATTTTATCGGGGTTGTGACAAGCTTCTTCCCTTTGAACGGTTCCCCGTTCACCCCGCCACCACCGCCCTGAAAATTCCCAGGATGTTCTTTTCCCGCCTGACGGTAAGTCCCGCGTCCGCCAGCAACTGGCGCAAGTCGCGCCGGGCAAAATCCCGGTAGTATTTGCTCTCGTACAGCCCGATTATGGGATTCAGCGCTTGTCTTATTCCGTGTGACAAATCAGCGTACTCGACGATAAGTATCTCCCCCGCCCCCCGGGTCACCCGCCTCATCTCCCTCAACACCTGAAGCTCGATCTCGCGCGGCATGTCGTGCAAAGCCAGCGAGATTGTAGATTTATCGAAAGAATCGTCCTCGAAGGGAAGGCAGGCGGCGTTGGCCCGCATGAATTTCAAGCGCAATTCCGGTTTGATTCTATGCCTTGCCCGGTCGAGCATGGCCTGTGAGAGGTCCACCCCGGTTACGCAGCATCGGCGTCGCGCAAACTCAGCCGCCTGATCGCCTGTCCCAGTTGCCACATCCAGGATGGTACTGCCCTCAGGCGCAAGCAGGAGCCTTGCCGCTTTTTTTCTCACCAGTGGGAACACAAACCTCAATAAATCATATAAAGGGGCGATGCGGGTGAAGAATTTATTGTTGTATTCTTCGTGAGCGCCGATAGCTTCAACCGAACAAGCATTCACATCATTCACAATTTCGATTATATTCGCACTCCCGCCGACCCAAACTGGGGGGAGTAAAGACGAACTCCTTAATCTCAAGGTATACCCAAAACGCTATTCGGACAATACGTATTTCTACCCATGTTGGACGGGAAAAAACACTAAAAATCCGGCGTCCGTAACCTTAATTCTCTAATTATTCCATTACAATCTGTAAGATTTCATTGAGCGGAATCAATAGTATTCTGCCCATGATTTAGTTGAATTTTGAAAATTGCTTCAAAAAGTAAGGAAAGGTGAGGTTAGGACATCTTGATATTAGCTTCTGGGTACCATACTATCAAAAGTCCAGGATGTGAGGATCCGCAGCCTGTATTTGGTCACTTTTAGCTGCGGGGAGCAAGTAGTGAAACCGGCCTGCCCTCTTTATTCCCTAGTCCTTCATAGGAGAGGAAGCGAAGGAGAGGGTGAACAAGGCCGGTTTATTTATTTGGAGGGGTCAGCAGCCGAAACTACGTAAAACTACTAACTGAAAACGGCCTCAGAAATAGGTAGTTCTACGTATTGAAATCGGCGTCATAGTGGGCCAACAATAGAACACAGTTAGAAGTGTCTCAAAACGGAGGAGGTTTTGAAACTCTTGTAGCCTTATCTGCTATTCCCACGGGAAGGCTGAGAAACGCCGCCTGTATTTGGTCACTTGGGTTGCGGGGAGCCAATAGTGAAACCGGTCCTTTCGGGCCGGTTTTTTCTTTTATGAAAAATTTTAGGAGGTAGAGTGGATGGAAGAAAATGAAATGCATCATCGTTAAGTTTGTCGAAAATCAAAGGAGGAGAAATGACTAAAAAGGGAACATTATTCTACAAGGTGGCGATCATTGCCGCCGGTGCTTTGGCGATACTTGCCAGCGTCCTTGTGGGAATCGGGCCAACGTCCGTGAGCGCCCAGGCTGAATCTGGAGCTATTGACAAGTTCGGTTGGAACCTTGACGCCAGAACACCAGCGTACCCAAACTGGCCGGGTGACTGGACCACGGGCAACCTTGGTTCAAACTGGCGTGAGGGAGATTGGGTTTCATACGTCTATGTTCTAAGAAACACCGGTGACGTTCCCCTGAATCTTCCAACGATAAATATCTACTATGATTTCTACTTCCCCAATGGGCAGGCAATCTTCGTCGATCTTCTGGCACCGTTTTCTTTTGGTTGGTGGTCATAGCAAGCGCCTCCTAACGTCCTTTGGTAAGCCATAATTCAATTCCCTCCTAACATGCGCTGGCATTGAGTTCCCGAGATTAGGCATTTTAACCCGCTTAATAGTTATCCCCGTTGATGGGTTTTTACGGTGATATTCCCTTGGTGGTTTTGGCGCTGGTTTTTCCATGACCTTCTTTTGTTTCAAGGTCAATTCGTGGTGAGTCTTTAATTCCTGTCGTTTGGAAACTGGCAAGGCACAAACGTCAAACCATGTTTTACAGTCTGTCGAAACTTTGGCGACATCGGCGGGTGTCTTGTATTTCAATCCTTCGTGCGGTCTGAAATGGTTATAGTGAGTTTGAAACCCGTCAATAAAGAAAGCCAAGGTAGCAATATCCCGAAAGCCCCGCATAACCTTTGTGCGGTCTTTCAGGGTGTTATGAAAGCGCTCGATATCGCTAGTGCTATCGGCACCTTCAACAAAGGGATTAGAGCGGATATGTTCGGTCTTGCCACCGAAAACAACCCCAACCCCGTCAAGATATGCGGTCAGGTGGTCGGTGAGTACTTGCTTCGGCGCTTTACCCGCCCGCTTTGCCGCCGCTTGCATGAGCGCTTCGGCGTCCTGTGTCCGGCGTACGTCCGATATTCTGGTAGCCAATAGGTAGCGGGTTTTCCGGTCGATGATATCCCATAGCCAAACCTTGCGCCCGTCTATATCGAGCGCCGTTTCATCGGCAATCCAAACGTCGCCAACTTTCGGACGTTCGTCCTTGAATTGATTAACGGCCCATTCGGTGTATTTGTCTATCCATCGGTAAATCGTGCGCTTTGAAGGTAGATAATCGTGTTCTTGCTTCAAGATTAGGGCAATATCCCCAATACTCATGCCTGTGTAATATTGATTCAAGGCGCTTGATATATGATCGGCGGGTACTTTCATGTGAAACAAACTGCCGTCAGCTTTATACTTTCGATTACATGCCTTGCAGTAGAAGCGGGGAACGGTTTTATAAGCGCCCCATTTCACTACATCGTCAGAGCCGCAATTTTTACAGGCTGGCGGGTTTTGAATCATCTTTTCTACCCTTTGCCATTAAACCATTGAAAAATGAATCCCAATCAGCTAAATCCTGAGGTGTAGGCTCGGCGAATTTCACCGAGCATGACACTGTAATCCCTGTCTTAGTAATCGGGAGTTTCGGCGCAATATCTGTTGAAAGCTTCAATTGCTTCTCTAATATTCGGGTCATTTTGGCAAGCCTCCTTAAATGTATTTTCATAATTAGGTTTGAATAAATGCTTAAATCCCCCCATTGCCTTCGCTCTTTCTTTGTATACTTCAAACTCTTCAGGCGAATCAGGAGCGAGTTGATGGCATTTCCAACATAATGGGATTAAATTATCATAAGTATCTTTTCCTCCTAAATATCGCGGAGTTTTGTGATGAACTTCAATAGATGTTGTGTCGCCACAAATAGCGCATTTTCCATCATATAAACTTATCACCAAATCTCTTGTTTCTAGATATGTCCATTTGTAATCGTTATATGTAATTTTATATTCTGGAA
Source organism: Dehalogenimonas sp. (assembly GCA_050859015.1). Classification (GTDB taxonomy): domain Bacteria; phylum Chloroflexota; class Dehalococcoidia; order Dehalococcoidales; family Dehalococcoidaceae; genus Dehalogenimonas. The sequence continues at coordinate 155,584 of CP139473.1, read as the reverse complement.
GTTCTTTACAAGGAGATTGGCAACGAAGTTTTGGTTTAATATTTGATATATCTTTTAAACCTTGGGGACAATTTCCAGAAAATCTAACCTTACTACAAATCCAACGCCACCCCCCCCCTTCAAAATTTAATCCTTTGTATATTTCACCCCAATCAATAAACCCAAACATTTTATGTTGAATCGCTGACATTTTTATTCACCTACCAAAAGTAAACGGTGCCGATCTTCTAAGAAACTTCTCGTACAACATGAGATTACCTTATCCCAATCCCGGGACGCCTGATGACGTCGATCCTTCCAATTTTTCAACTTGGAGGGATGGCACATTTGTTCCGGATGTTCTCAATCGTCCCTACGATCCTCAAACCCATTCCCAGATAGCAGATAATTCCACCACGCCCCCTGACAAGGCTTATTGGGAATTGGCTCCTAACTCCGGAGGGCTTCCTAATGTAATACCGGTTGGACAAGTCCTCGTCATCTACTTTGAAGCCCACCTTTCAAGAACCTTCGTTTGGAGCAATGGCCTGGAAGGCCAATACGCCATTAATGCTACAACCGCGGCTCAAGGTGGAGACAGGTATTCTACCTGGACTACTGAGCTAGATGGCTCGGGATCGACCAACGGCTCTAGCCCTCACTTTAATGTCGATATCACCGCAGCTGGTTGGCCGAGTGGGGCAATCACTCTCCCCATTCCTATTCCACCTCAACCACCTGGGTTAATCGATGGCTACAAATTCAATGACCTTAATGCAAATCACCTGTGGGATGCTGGCGAACCTCCTATCCAAGGCTGGGACATCCACATCTACTCTGAGACAGAGGGAATCGTCTTTAATACCCACTACACCACAGATGTCAATGGCTTCTACTCAATCCCTGCCTTAACCAGCGGCATTTGGTATCTCGGTGAGCACGTTGGTCCTGGAGATCCTGCAACGTCCGGTTGGACGCAGTCCTATCCCAGTAGTGTTGTGAATATTGCGCCTAGTGCGGTATCATCCCTGATCTCCAGCTTCCCAAGTGCCATCCAGGCTGCTATCGGAGCGGCTCATCTAGCCGCATGGGGCTGGATTGTTACACTGGATGTTGAGACTAATCCTCAACAGCATAACGTGAATTTTGGTAACTTCAATACTGGCTGCCTCACCGTCACCAAGTCCGTCGTCCAGGATGTAGTCAATCCCGCCGCCCTCGATGGCAGCTTCGTCATCCATGTCGTCGGCCCGTCCTACCCCGCCGGCACCGACCTCACCTTCACCCTGACCGACGGCGCCATCACCGGCACCAACCCGCAGACCTTGAATAACCTCATCCCCGGCAACTACACCCTGACCGAACCCACCCTGCCCGCCGGCTGGAGCAACACCAGCGGCCTCGGCGTCGTGGCCGTCTCGGCCGGCGCTACCTGCGCCACGGCTACCGTGGTCAACACCTTCGCCGACGGCTGCCTCACCGTCACCAAGTCCGTCGTCCAGGATGTAGTCAATCCCGCCGCCCTCGATGGCAGCTTCGTCATCCATGTCGTCGGCCCGTCCTACCCCGCCGGCACCGACCTCACCTTCACCCTGACCGACGGCGCCATCACCGGCACCAACCCGCAGACCTTGAATAACCTCATCCCCGGCGACTACACCCTGACCGAGCCCACCCTACCCGCCGGCTGGAGCAATACCAGCGGCCTCGGCGTCGTGGCCGTCTCGGCCGGTGAGACCTGCGCCACGGCCACCGTGGTCAACACCTTCGCCGACGGCTGCCTCACCATCACCAAGGTGGTCGACTATGACAGCTACAAGTTCCCATTGACCCTCGACGGCACCTTCTCCATCAAGGTCGTCGGCCCCTCTTATCCCGGACCGACCGGCACCACCCTCACCTTCACCATGACCGATGGCGCTATCGTCGGAGGCGCCCAGACCCTTGATAACCTTATTCCAGGCACCTATGCTGTGTCCGAGTTATCACCGGCACCTGCTGGAGCTTGGATAGTCACTGGCGAGGGAAATGTCTCTGTCAGCGCAGGTACAACTTGCGCCACCAAGACCATCACCAACACCTTGCGTATCCCCGAAACCACCATTTTCCTCGGCGCTGATGTCTTCGAGACCACACCGGGCGGTAACGTCTGGCTGCATATCTCGGATACTAACACCGGCGATCAGCCGCTATCCGACCCGCATATCCACCTCTACATCGGCGGTGTTGAATTCGACGCAGATACCGTGACACCTGGTATTCAGCCTCTAATGAAGGGTGATGCCTGGTGGGCAACCTCTGGATGGGTTGTCAGTTCTGGTACTGCCAATGGAGATACCAACGATAACGGTATTATGGACATCGGTGAGACCTGGTATTGGGCGGTTCAAGTAACCATCTACTCCGATACCACGTTCCTCGTTAATGGCCATGGCACCGACCTCTTCCTCAACCCGGTCGACGGTCCGACCTATTCCACCGAGACCAGCTCTATCCTGATCGAAGTCGGTGGCGCTACACGCACCTGGGGCTTCTGGAAGACCCATCTATATCTGGTTGAATGGATGTTCTCCGATGCTGCAGGTAGCCCGAATATCCAGTCGATTAACTTGGGAACCTGGCCAGGAAGCCCTGATCCCAGGGTTATCGACACTATCTGCAAGTACATGGGTTTGATGTGGTCTGACCAGAGTAAGAATTCCGATGGCTCACCCAGGACACAGATTGATGCCGCTAGGGTCCATACCGCTCATCAAGCCCTAGCCGCCATCATGAACTACTACATGCCTGGCGGTGCGCCACTTCCGGCAGGCATCACCCTGCAGTCAATTGCGGACATTCTCTCCAGCAATAATATCAAGGATATCCGTAATCTTGGCTCAGCACTTGCTGCCTATAACGAATCCGGTGATGATGTTGCTCTCGATCCGATCATGCCTCCAACCGGTCGGGATAACAATGCGGATCCGCAAGGAGCGCGTGCTGTAGGTGCAGCCTGCGAGGTTTACTGGAATACACCACCTGATACCAAGGGTAAAAAGTAAAAGCAATTCAAATGGTCAAGATTGGGGCGGGTTACTCCCGCCCCAATCTTTTTAGGTTTATTAATTTACTGTCTTGAATACGCCAACACTTAGTGTTTAAGATACTGAAGTATGAAGAACCTATTGAGCAATTACTTGAAAGCCTCCCTCATAGTGATTCCTTGTGCTTGCATTATTTCCGGTTGTTCCGGTCCTGCATCGACCAGCGCGCCTTCGACAACGGGGAATCCAAGTACAATCAAAGTCGTCATCTACAGCGATCCCCAGTGCCATGCCTGCTATCGGCTTTACACTGAGATCGAACCGCAATTAAATACAAAATACGGAAGTAATCCAAAGGTATCCATCGAAACCAGATATACCTCCAGCATGGGCTCAACCTCGTCGCTGGCTGCGCAGGCGATGCTTTGCGCTGGCGACCAGGGTAAATACACCCAGTACCGCGAGGCAATTCTCACCGCCTGGAACGACAAAGGCGCAGACGCCTATACTCAAGCGGCCTTGGAAGCAACCGCGGGTTCGCTCGGGTTAAACACCCAGACCTTCAATTCCAGTCTGGAAAGCGGCAAGTATCGTCAGGCTATAACCGACAACACGGTAGCCGCCGGCCAACTCAACATTGACAACATCCCCACCATTTTCGTCAACGACACGCGCATCGTCGGTGTCCAGGCCTTGGACGTTTTTACCTCGGCGATCGACTCCGCCCTTAATAAATAACCATGAAGCTGAGAAATACCATCGTCATTGTATGCGCCGTGTTTGTGGGCGCTACTCTTTTGATCGCGGGTACCGGCAAGCTGCCAGGCCAGTCCGAGTTCGCCGAGGCGATGATGGGCAGCTTCTATACTCCCCAGCTGGCGACCTTTTTCAGCCGCGTCGTGCCCTGGGTAGAGATAATCCTCGGAGTGATGCTCCTGACAGGCTTCCTGCCTCGCCTGGCCGCTCTGGGGGCGGTCGTCCTGGCCTTGGGTTTTATCGCCAACAACGTCTGGGCTATCGCCCAGGGCATCGGCAAGTTTGCCCACTGCGGTGATTGCTTCGGATTTTGGGAGCGGATTTTCGGCTACCTGACTCCGGCAGGCGCCCTTGCCGTAGATCTGGTCCTACTGGTTGCCGCACTGGCTGTAGTCCTGCTTTATCCGGATTATTTCAAACTGCGGACATGGGCTGCATTTGTGAAAAAAAAGAATCGTAACCCCTCTTGATTTAGGCTCGTGCCGGTCGTAATATAGGTACAAAATAAACACAAAAGGAGGCATATGTTCAAAGAATTCAAGACCTTCATTATGCGCGGCAATGTCGTTGATTTAGCAGTCGGTATTGTCATCGGCGCAGCTTTCGGCGCTGTCATCAACTCCTTTGTGAATGATATCCTGATGCCGCCTATCGGCATGCTCCTCGGTGGCGTAGACTTCACCAACATGTACGCCATCCTCAAAGAGGGCGCCACCGCCGGGCCGTACGATTCCTTAGCTGCCGCTCAGGCTGCCGGTGCTGTCACCATGAATTTCGGCCTCTTTATTAATGTCATCATCAGCTTTTTGATCGTCGCCGCCGCGATCTTCTTCGTTGTGGTCAAACCCCTTAACATGATCGCTGCCCGCGAGGCCGCAAAAAAGGCAGCTGTAGCCGCTCCAGCCGCCCCGACTACCAAGGACTGCCCTTACTGCTCTACCTCTATCCCGATCAAGGCGACCCGTTGTCCCAACTGTACTTCGGACCTACGCTAGGAAACCTAGCTAGAGAATAGGGAAAAGGAGAAACTATGGCAGGCAAGTTCCAGCTCTACAAGGACAAGTCAGGCGAATTCCGGTTCCGGCTCTGCGCTTCGAACGGCCAGTGCATCGCCACCTCGGAGAGTTATAAAACCAAGGCCAGCGCCATGAACGGGATCGAGTCCGTCAAGACGAACGCCCCCGGTGCTGCTCTCGACGACCAGACCGAAGAGAAGAAATAGCCTCTCTTACGACAGGCTCCGCGGTTCCCGCGGAGCCTGTCTCATTTTTTTATCCGGATGCCCCAATGATCATTCCTCATAAATAGTGACTATTGGTGAGTTATGATGATGATTGGATATCTTGAAACGGCTGGTTCCGGGGCTTACAATTGTAATTTCAGGAGCTTTGAACTGCCGCTTGTAGATGGTCACTTGGGCGGTAGCGAGCTAACAGTGAAACCGGCCTGATCTAGGGTCGGTTTTTTGTTTTTTTGTATCGGCCAACTTGGATTCAAAACTTCAGTAGGAGGATGAACAATGAAACGGAGACTGCTTTCCATCCTGGGTCTGGTCGCTCTTCTGGTCGGATTGATCGCCAATGTGCCGTTGACCGCGGCACCTTCCAAGATCCCGGCCGACCTTGTTCCTGTTGATAATGACCCCTACTATAAAAGCCAGACTTTCGATGATTTGAAGGGGAACAATTCGGCAAAAACAACCTTGACTGCCGCCCAAGCGCAGGTTAAGAACGCCGGCGTCGGCACCATTGCCGAGTTATTTGCTGACGGCGCATTCCAGACATTCACCTTGAAGGCTATCGGCGGCAACTGTGAGATATGGTTAGCCAACGACCTGAGCTACCCAGAGAACGATCCCAGGCCGACACCTGTGGTAACCCAAACCCAGATTGACTATCTGTTTGATGAGTTCAACTCGAATATCTACCAGAAAGACACCCAGTATTTCGGCTATACTCTTGATCGCAACGGATACGGTACTTACGAAGATGATGGAGAAACCAAGGATATTCCCGCTGTCTACCAGACAACCAATCCCCAGCGGGTGATGATCCTGGTCTTCAACATCATCGATGAAGGCTACTACGATCCGACCGTGCCAACATATATCGCCGGTTATTTCGCCCCGGCTGAAAATGAGAACTTCAACCGCAACATCATCCACATTGACAGTCATGATTGGGCCAACCGTGTCGGTGCAGATGTCAACCGGCCCTTCCTTTATGAAGGCACTATCGCCCACGAGTATGAGCATGCCATCCACTATGACCATGACGCTGACGAGCCCTCTTGGACCGACGAGGGCATGGCTGACTTGGCTGGTTACCTCTGCGATTACGGGCATCCCGATGATCACATCGCGTACTACATGGTCTATCATAGAACTCCACTCACCACCTGGGGAGGCGGGCTTGAAAGCTACGGCGCCAGCTACCTCTTCCAGTTCTACCTGATGGAAAACTTTGGCGGTCCTGATTTCATCAGCGCGTTGGTAGATGAGCCGCTTAACGGTATCGCTGGCATCGAAAGCCAACTCGGATTGTTTGGTTACGATTCTAACTTCGATGACATCTACCGCGATTGGACATTGGCTAACTATCTGGACAAGCCGGATATGGAAGGTGAGTCAGACGCTGTTCTTGGCTATACCGACCTTGACATTCCGTCAGCGGATAGTCGTGGTTACTCCATACAATGGAGCATCAAGAACTACTACGGTTCCGACAATCATGGCAACCTGCCACTGCCGCGATACTGGGGCGGCTACAAGTCCGGCACCGTACAGTACCCGATCGGAAGTGTCATGCCTTACACACCTATGTACCTGACCTACAAAGGTGCTGAGCCGCAATTGATTTCCAACTTCAGGGGCGCTGATACCTCGGGAGTTGCTCCCAAAACAGGTTCATACGAACTTTTCGGTGGGCGCGGTGACTTGCTGGAGAACACCGCAACCCTGGCCAATGCCGTTTCCCTCGGTGCAAATGCGTCGTTGAGTTTCAACTCATGGTACCAGATTGAAGAATTCTGGGACTTCGGGTTCGTCCAGATCTCTACTGACAATGGGGTAACCTGGACGTCCCTGTCCAACGAAAACACCACGTCTACCGCTGATCCTGAAGCCATCCAGATCGCGGTCGATAATTTACCCGGCTTCACCGGCGCTAGTGACGATTGGACGCAGCAGGTTTTTGACCTCTCTGCCTACGCCGGACAGTCGGTCAAACTTCGATTCCTCTATATCACCGACTGGGCCACTAACGAGGCGGGTTTCTACGTTGACGATGTCTTGGTGACGGACAACTCTGGAACCGTCTTTGATGATGGCTTGGAAACGAGTGGTGACAACTGGGTCTTCGATGGTTGGACCAGGACCACCGGTCTGGTTACCAACGACTGGCTCCTAACTTTTATCAATCCGGTCTACCAGAATGGCAAATTCGTGTCTTTCACGATCTCAGACGAAGATCCGGTTAAATCGGGAAATTACCAGGTCGATACCACCTCTATTAGCACAGTAAACCTGGGCAAGGATGAAGTCACCATCATCGTGTCTAACTTCCTCCCCGAATCCAGCAGCTTCAACGCCGACTATAGGCTGCTCGTCCAAACCGGCAATAACAAAGTCAAGTAACGTCCTTCATTCTTAAAAAAAGAGGGAGCCCCGTCAGGGTTCCCTCTTTTTTCCCCATTGTCATTCTGAGTGCCTACGAAGAATCTCGGTTCTAACTTTGCCCCCCAACCTGCCTTGCGAGCCCGCAAAGTAATCCGGGCCGCCTATCCTCGATGAAATCGGGATGGCAATCATCCCGGAAGAACATAGAGTCCTTCTCTGGTTTGTCTTTCTGAGCGTAGCGAAGAATCTCAGTTCTGCCCATTACTTTATCCCCCCCATTCTGTCTTTGCGAGGACTGCCAGTTGGTATTCCATGGCAAGCGTCCGCGAACAGTACACCGATCGAATCATGTGAGGTCTGATCTCGCAGTCTGGTTGATGACTGCTTTCGAAAAATATTCCCCCAAAAACGACACGAATGGCTTGGTCAACGTGGCAATACTTCCATTTACTCTCAGCATAGCAAGGTGAATCAAGAGAAGAAGTCATCTAGCTTAGATCACACATTTTGCAGAGAATGTGACTTGGGCGGGGAGACGGGGGAGAGTCGGACTCTCTCCGAAACGCGAAGGAACATGAGTTGGTTAAAGACCACACAGACTGAGAGTCGTGCACTCTCGGTCTGTTGCTAGATCGACCTCCGTTAAAGAGTCGGACTCTCCCTGAAACAATGTCCGATACACTGGAGTGGATGTTTACAAAACAACAGATGGCCTTTTTCAGACCATCTGCTGTTTTAGAAGCGTTACCTCAGATCAAGCAGTAAGAAATTTATCTTGCAATCTGCAATCATTGTTTTAAGCAGGTTAACTGGCTAGGTGCTTTTTATTTCTACGTATTACTAGTTGCCAAGTAAGCGTTAATATTATCACACCCGGTAGACCAATGATCAATAGTCCGAGCCAAGCTGCATATGGAAAGAGCTCAGACATGGCGCCAAAAAAGTGTTGTATGGCTAAAATGACAAGAATAACTCCCATACCACCAATCAGCCATTCGTACCAAGTTAACCGCATGTTATGCTTGCTCATCAGAACTATAAGGCCAGCCATGAATATAGCTATTAGACTCGTTGCGATCAGTAGAGGAATGAAATTATCCATATATTTACTCCTTAATTACTTTTTATTGACGTAGCAGATTGGGATTAGAACCATAGATATGCCAGGCCTCAGGTTCATGCCACCATGACTCATGATCTTTTTCTTGGATTCCATATTTTAAAGTTTGTTCCATGTTCTTAAAGAAGGTGTTGAACATTGGGGTTGTTGCAACGGTGCCTTTAACGATGTTATGTATAAAACTACCTCCAGGTATCGCGTTAAACGGGCATTGAGCTTTACACGCACCAGTGCAAGGTGTGTAGGCACATTCGAAAAGATTTAATCTCCAGCCCTTATATCCTGGTAGATTGTACATAACCTCGGTTCCACCGTTTTCTTTGTCATCTGACCAATTTTGTCCAGTATAAGGATCCCAACTTCGTCCAATGCCTGCCGGTGGAATAGCCCCCATCGGACAAGCATCGGCACAAATACCACAAGTTTCGCAAAATTTCGTTAAACCAGCATTAATAGGGGGAGTGAATGCTAACGGCAAGTCGGTGAAAAAGATCGCATGCGTTCTGCGCAATCCACCATACTCAGGTGATAAACTGATCTGGCCCATTCTGCAATGCTCACCACCGCCTCCCAAAAAATCCCAAATTGCTGCAGGCTGGATTGAGTGACCATATACGCAATGATATCCCAGTCCTCGGATAAATTCTTCGACGAAGTTCTTAGCATAACCCACACGGTTATATGAAATGTGTTCGGGATTTCCCGAACCCGCAATTGTATAAGATCGACGAAACAACTCATCGGAGGACATATTGTGCGTGGATATTACGTATTTGTGCGAAGTTGGTATACGTAAAGTAGGAGGATCTTTCTGTCTGACATAAGATGTGATGGTATCGTCAAAAACCAGACGTTCACTACTTTCGCCTAACCATCCTCTTGGTGCATAATCCCAAACAAAGTTCTTTGTTTTTTCATCTAGTTCAGATACCGCGATGGAAGGACCCAAGCCTACTATACTAAAAGCAGCTCGTATCATTAACGAATTTTCTTCGGGTGTACCTTCCCATTTGGGCATTCCAAGTTGTTCCGGAGTTTTTGCTGGATTAACTTTGACTCCTCCCATAGCGCAGTTCAAGGTATAGTAGGTGTAGTGATTTACTGAGGCAAGAGCGGATCTTAAAGCATAATCCCTAGTGGTAGGATCTTTGGCATTTGGCCAAACTTGATAGTGTTTCGCCTTGTTTTTTGTTGCACAATCTGCCAAGTGGTTTTTATTCGCCTGGGGTCCTCCAGGATAATGCTTTTCGAATGTATCCATATTCCAATTAGCAAATTCTCTCATGTCGCGACGTTTGATTAGATTCCAGTCAAGCTCAATTCCGATGTCACCAAAATCTCTTTTTTTGATATACCATGCTCGGTGCAGATTAACTTGAGATGAAGTTAAAGCCTCATCAAGATCATGAAAAGAGGGCACCACCAAGCTGGCAGCCCCGATGCCCGCACCAGCTAGGCCAAGATTCTTCATGAATTCCCGGCGTGATATTGTGGTATGAAAAATCGACATTTTGTTCTCCCGTTCTTTGTATTTTCATCAGTCTGTTCCGATTACCATTCCGGTCTTTCCCGGAAGCCATTTTCATTTGTTCCTCCTAATTTAACCTAATCAACAGTGCTTAACTTCGGTGATTACTAGAGGGCACGCCGATGCGAAGTACCTAATTCCACCTTGATAGTCTTGAAATAATTCTTTGACCAATTCCAGTCCTGTCTCACTGGTGCATAAGGGCTGGAGTTCGCGACTCTTGTCGCGATAGACAGTGATGCCTTTCAAGCCCTGTTCAAAAGCCATGGTAAACACCCGAGCGATGTCGTCCCTGGTGGCGGTTCTCGGGAAATTCACCGTCTTGGAGACGGCAGAATCAGTGTGTCTCTGGAAAGCAGCCTGGAGACGCACGTGCCAGTCGGGAGACACCCGATGGGCGGTGACAAAGACCTTCCTTACATCTTCCGGGACCTCGGTCCTTAAGTGGAGGTGGTTAGAGGTAACCAGCTCTTCCATAAGCTTCTGAGTCAGGAAGCCTCTCTCCCTGGCCACCTGTTCGAAATAGGGGTTGATTTCAAGAAGGTTCTCGCCATCAAGGATGTTTCTGACAAAGACCGAGGCGAAGATGGGCTCGATGCCACTAGAGACTCCGGCTACTATGGACAGTGTCCCGGTGGGAGCGACGGTAGTGCAGCAGGCATTCCTCATGGGGAGGTTGTCCCTACCGTAGGTGCTGTCTCTCCAGGCGGGGAAGACGCCTCTTTTGCTTGCCAGATCCTGTGAGGCTTCATGGGCGGTATCGGTAATAAACTCCATGACCGATTCAGCCACGGCGATAGCCTTGGTGGAGTTATAGGGGATTCCTAAGCGTAGCAGCATATCGGCAAAACCCATCACCCCAAGTCCAATTTTCCTTGTCCGCTTAGTAGCCAGTTCCACTGAATCAATCGGGTAACTGCTTGCGTCGATAACGTCATCGAGGAAGCGTACCCCCAGGTCAACCAATCTTCCAATTTTTTCATAATCGATACTCAAGTCATAGGCATCTCGTGTCAGCATTTTCGAAAGGTCGATAGAACCAAGTGGACAACTTTCGTATGGTAGGAGAGCCTGCTCGCCACAACCGGTGATCATGTCGATCCTGCCGAGTTTTGGAGTCGGATTATCACGATTGATCCTGTCGAGAAAGACCAAGCCGGGATCACCGGTGAGCCACGCTTGGTCGACGATTCGTTCAAAGACCGTTTTGGCATTGAGCGTTCCCACCACTTGTTCATTTCTGGGATTGATCAGTGAATAGTCGGTTCCCGCCTTGACTTTAGTCATGAAATCATCGGTAACGGCTACCGAGATATAAAAATTGGATAACGCCAATGGATCATTTTTCGCCCTGATGAACTCCATGATGTCCGGGTGATCTACATTAAGCACCACCGAATTACAACCCCGTCTCACCCCGCCTTGCCGAATGTAATCTGCGGCGGTCGCGATAACGTTTATGAGGCCAACGGGGCCGGAGGAAACATTAAGCCTCTCGCCAACCCGGTCGTTCTTTGGCCGGACTTTAGAGAAATTAAAACCTGTGCCGCCGCCGTTCTTATGGATGATCGCGGTGAGCTTCAGGGTATCGAACGTCGATTCAACCGAATCTACAGTCGGCAGCACGAAGCACGATGCCAATTGTCCATTTGGTTCCCCAGCATTCAGCAGCGTCGGCGAATTTGGTAGGAATTCCAGGTTTGCCATGGCCTGATAGAAGTCTTCTGCCACTCGGTTGACGTCTGTTTTTGTATCGTAAGAAGCTTCGACGGAGGCGACAGCCTTCGCCACCCTGCAGAACATCTCTTCCGGCGTCTCGATAATCTCGCCCGATTCGTCCCGCCGGAGATAACGCTTCTCCAGCACTCTTCGTGCGTTTGAGGTAAGTCCTATCTTGGGATTGTCTTTGATCACCACCCTAGCCTTTGCCTCCCACCTAGGTCTCTGCCAGTTTCTTGGTGCGGATGTCCTCGACCTTGATCTCCGGCGAGCTCGAATTCTTATTGAACATTACTGGCAGAGTGTTTTTGATTAACTCTTTGACCGCCCCGAAGAACTGCGGAGGATTCTTAACCAGAGACAGGAAGAAGCCTTTATTGTAGCGCCACATGAAGCGCACCCGCCTGGGTCCGTAGGTCCGGGAATATTCTGCGAAAGCCTCGGTCACAACTTCGGTCGGCACCTGCGATAAGTTGCCCTTGGTGGCCATGTTGAACGAGAAGTGCGGCCAATCAGCCAAAGTTGAAGGTTCCTTGATCAGCCCCTGTTCGATGCAATAGTGATAGATCGGCGTCCCGGGGTAGGGCACGAAACGCATGTAGAAATAGGGCGTGTCGCCCATTGTGTGAAGCAAGTCTTTAGTCGCCTTGAAGTCCTCGATCGTTTCTGTCGGCACCGCTTCCATGATGTAGATGCGCGGCAGTATGTGGTGCTTGACCAGGTTCCAGAAGCTCTTCAGCATCTCGTCCTGGTTGATGTCTTTCTTCAGGAATTCAAGCAGCCTTTTCGATCCGGTCTCGACGCCGATGCCGACCGAAATACATCCCGCCTTTGCTATCAGGTCGACATCTTTCTCCGAAAGATCAGCCCTTGCTTCGCAGTCCCACTTGAGCTTGATGTTCTTTTCGAGGACCAGTTCGCAGAAACGGTGCAGGCGTTTCCGGTTGAACGTGAAGTTGTCTTCGAAAAAGCGGATGAATTTCACGCCGTAGGTCTTTTGCAGGTGCTGCACCTGGGAGATAATGCGCTCTGCTGAGAAATCACCGCGGTAGCCGGAGTGAAAGGCCGAGTTATAGCAGAATGTGCAGCGGAAAGGACAACCCCGAGAGGTATTCAATGACACCTGCCAGTATTTGGGCACGTCTATTAGGTGCCAGGCCGGGTCCGGTAATTCGTCGAGGTTTTTCAGTTCGCAGGCCCGCTCGTTTATCTTGATCGTTTTACCGTCCCGATAGACGAGACCGGCGATTTGGTCAGGCGTTGGAGTCCCTTTTTCAAGGTAGTCGATGAGCTGGAGTATCGGCGTTTCCCCGGCGCCCACAATAACATAATCGATGAAATCCTCTGATATGGTCTGTTCGGGGGTGCAGGAAGGATGGACATTGCCCCAGACGATCCTGGCTTTGGGATACAAATTCTTGAATTCTTTGGACTGGATAATGGCCTGGGTGATGTCCGGGCCGGTGAGTACGGAATAACCAATGAGTTCAGGGTTGAAATCGGTAAAGTCGGCCGGTTTCCTCCGGTCAACGACATTGTCATAGACCTTGACCTCGTGCCCGGCGCGTTCCAGCACTGCTGCCAGGAACAGGATGCCGTTGGGGAAGACGGCGTACGTCTTGAAGCGGGGATTGACTTCCGATCCCGGGTTTACGAGCAATACTCTCATAACTTCGTCCTAGAATAATCTGATAGGAGGCGTGCCCACCCTTGGCATTTCGCCGGAGAGGTAGTTGACCGTTTTGAGATGTTTTTTAGCTAGAACCGCAGCTGCCTCGACTTCCGCTCCGGTCGGCGCCCTGAAAGCCTGACCGGCAAGCTGGATGAACCCCGTTATGCGAAGCGGTATGTTATCATCGATTGAAGAGATGAACTCAGCAACTTTTTCAATTTCATCCGCCTCGATAACTCCCGGGATAAGCGTGATTTCAGCCTGAAGCTTCTTGCCCATTTCATAGATTTTGCGGAAATTGACCAGTGACCTTCGGTTGTCCGCACCCGTGTAACTTTTATATATGGCCGGTGTCACCGCCTTGAGGCTCATGATGACCTCGTCAAGGTTGGAAAGATCGGGCAATGCGACACCGTTGGTGAATAGGATGTTATAGGCTTGGTGCCTCGTTTTCACCTTTTTTGCCAGGAGCGGCATGCCGGGATCGAGTGACGGCTCAACCCCGATGAAAACTGCCCTGTCGATGTCCAGCCCTTCAGTCAATGCATCCGTCTCATTGAGAGACAGCAATTTTTCCGGAGGCGTCTCAGGAGGGTTTGTGGCAAGGCGCATCTGCCAATCAGGTAACAGGGAGAAATCGAGTTTTTCCACCTTGCAGTAACAACCGAGGCATTTCAAGTTGCACTCAGCCCAGTGGTGGAAAATGATAGATCTGAAGGATGGCTCGTAGACAACGTGGTAAACGCGAAGCATAACGTGTTTCAGGTTGTGGACGGATTTTATCGGATACACATTTCATTTTGATTAGGGTAGTACAGTTACGTGTGCTTTTTAAGAAGCTTTGCTCCCCAAAAACAAGCGGCCAGAATTACGATGATGATTGAAACAATTACTAAATCACAAATGGTAAAGGTTGCCACCAAGTTTCCTTCGTATTCTCTGATTCCCTTTGCCCAGTATAAAACGGTCGAAGGGTTCGGGTATGATCCTGATAAAAAATGAAATTGACAAACACAGCCAAGATACAAACAACCTCACCGTCCTAGAAGATGAACTTGAACTGATTGAACGCCAACTTAAGAGTATCGAGCAGGAACAACATCAGCTCTTACAGTGGGCTTTGAAGGGTTTCCCCGAAAACCAGGTCGAGTCTGAGAACTATCGCTTGAATAAATCAAAGTTGGCATTGAAAGCCAGGAAAGTCGAACTTGAAGCTCATATCAAAGCCAGTCAAGAAACTGTAATCAATGTTCCCGAATTAGTGGATTTCGTTGAAGACATACAGAATCGTCTGCCGACACTGGATTTTGAGGGCAAACGTCTTGCCTTGGAGATGCTGGGCATCAAGGTGTTTATCGATGGAGACACCGCCGAAGTCAGGGGTACGATATCTCCGGGAACTCATATACCACGCTGCCCAAGCCATCCGAAACGCTTGACAGGGGCAAGAACGCCGGTGCTATAATATCCCCATGTATATCAGAACACCTGTACAAACAACCGTCTCCCACGATTCTCGAGGCGAACGGGCATTGAGGGCAGAATTCGTTTCATTCGTTTTCACGCCAAGCATCAACGAGTCGTTTCAGTCGTTTTTACACAAAACAGAGAGCATCAAACTAATAACTGTGAACTTCCAACTATGGTAATATTTGGCCAGCATGAAGTACGCCCTGCTCGCCGACATCCACGCCAACCTGGAGGCTCTCACAGCCGTCCTCGACGATATCGATAGGAACGGCGGCGCTGATGAGTTCTGGCTTCTCGGCGATCTGGTCAATTATGGGCCCGACCCCTGCGCCTGCCTTGACCTCCTGCTCGACCTGCCGATGGTGGCTGTGGCCGGTAACCATGATCTGGCCGGCATCGGTCTATTTCCCGCCGATTACTTCAACCCCGAAGCCGCCGCCGCTTTAACCTGGACGATGAGCCATCTTCGAAAACATGACCGCGATTATCTTGCCTCCCTGCCCATTTCGATGCGCCGTCACAGCTTCACCCTGGTCCACGGCACCCCCGAACACCCCGCCGACGAGTACTTGATGACGGTGCAGCAGGCGGAACACAACTTCGGTTTACTGGAAACTCCCCACGCCTGCGTCGGCCACACCCACGTCCCGGCGGTGTACAAACGGGAACTGGACGGCAACGTGCGCTTCATGCCCTTCCGTCCCGGCGAACCGAGACCCATCGCCGAAGGGCGGTTCATCGTCAACCCCGGCAGTGTCGGCCAGCCAAGAAACGGAGACTTCCGCGCCGCTTATGCCCTCTATGATGTCGATACTCAAACAGTGCATCTCCGGCGCGTCCCCTACAACCTCGAGGCGACTCAAGCCAAGATGACCCGGGCTGGCCTGCCGCAGAGTCTCATCGATCGGCTGGAGATCGGCCGTTAAGCCATGACCTCGCCGACCTCGCTCATGTCCGAGACCCGCACCCTTTTGGAAAGGTACAATCTTTCCGCCAGAAAAGGCCTTGGCCAAAACTTCCTAATCGACCGGGGCGTGCTGGACAAGATCATCGCTGCCGCCGATATCTCGCGATCCGACACCATCGTCGAGGTCGGCCCCGGCTTGGGAGTACTCACCCGCGCCCTCGCTGAGCATGCCGGCAAAGTCATCGCCGTAGAGCTCGACCGGGGCATGGCTGCCTTGCTCCGGGAAACGATGTCGGGCTTGTCCAATGTCGAGATCATCGAGCGCGACATCCTCGAAACCAAAGTCGAGGACCTGGTCGATGGGGCGGGCTATAAGGTCGTCGCCAACCTGCCCTACTACATTACATCTCCCGTCCTGCGGCATTTCCTCGAGTCCCCCCGCCAACCAAGTGCCCTGGTGGTCATGGTTCAAAAAGAAGTTGCGAAGCAGATCATCGCCAAACCTCCGGAGACGAGCCTGCTGTCCATCGCCATTCAATTCCACGCGGTACCCAGGATCGTGAGCCACGTCCCGGCCGGCTCTTTTTACCCCCCGCCCAAGGTTTCTTCCGCCATATTGAAGATCGATGTCCTGCCCAAGCGCCGGCTTCAGATGGATGACGAGGCGGTCTTCTTCAAGCTAGTCAGAGCAGGTTTCTCGACCCGACGCAAGCAATTGATCAATGCAATTTCCAGCGGCCTCGACCTCGACAAGGCCAGGGGCTCCGAGTTGCTCTTAAAAGCCGACATCGATCCCAAGCGCCGCGCCGAGACTCTCACTATCGACGATTGGTTGAAACTGCTACGTTCGTACAAGGAAAGCGTTGTTTAAACTCATCGCCCCGGCCAAGATCAACCTGGCCCTCGAGGTGCTCGGCAAGCGCCCCGACGGCTATCATGACATCAAGAGCATAGTCCAGACCATCGATTTAACCGATGAATTGGAGTTTAGCCCAGCCAAAAGTCTTGACATCACCGCCGATTTGCCCGGTTGGGAGGGTCCGAAAAGCCTGATTTCGAAAGCTGCCATACTGCTTCGCGAGCGTACCGGGTGCAAAGACGGCGCCAGGGTTTTTGCAACCAAGCGCATTCCCCTGATGTCCGGCCTCGGAGGTGATTCATCGGACGGAGCGGCCGCCCTTAAAGGCTTCAATCGGTTGTGGGGTTTGGGTCTTTCAGACCCTGATCTGATGGAAATCGGCGCTGTCCTCGGTTCCGACGTGCCGTTTTTCTTTATTGGCGGTACCGCCCTCATCGAAAGCCGCGGCGAGCTGGTGACCCCGCTGAAAGCTTTCCCGTCCGCCTGGGTGGTCCTGCTCTTGCCGCCCGTTAAGCCGGAAAACGGCAAGACAGCCCGCCTTTACAACACCCTCAAGAAAACCGATTTTACCGGTGGGGATAAAACGGAGAAATTCGTCCGCGCTCTGATGGAGGGCTGGGAAATACCGCCGTCGCTTCTTTTCAACGCGTTCGAGAGGCTAGCCTCAGAAATCTGGCCGGAGATCGAAGAGTACCGCTGGCGATTTCTGGAAGCAGGCGCCTACCGCGTCCGGTTATCCGGTGCCGGCCCGGCTTTGTTCAGTCTTCACCGCGATAAAGGTGAAGCCGAGCGAATTTTTGATAACCTGAAAAAAAACAACCTGAAGTGCTATCTGGCCCACACCGTTGGCCATGTCGAATAAGTTGTGTAACCGGCTCTAAGGCTTACAAATCAACCAATCAAGGACGAAAGTCTCTTCTTGCTCCCTGCTCGAAATAACCCCGTTGAGTCGCAAATCACGCAACGTCTCGAGTACCGACTTGAGGTCAGGCCCCTGGCTGACGCCCAGTTTTTTCAGGTCTTCGCCGGTCAGAACTGGTGAGATATGTCTCCATTCGTTCACAAAATGATCGATATTGCGCCTGGCGGTATCGGACCCGATGGCGCATTTTGCGGCAGTCAGGGCGTCTGCTGACAAACTATGGAGAAGGGCAAACACAGCGCTAGGTTTTGCCTGAGGCGAAGCCAGTTTCTCGGCGTTGCGGGAAATAGTCTCGCTATCCCTTAGGACCCTGGTCTGTGCCTTGGTAAAGCGCAGTGAAGCGATGAACTCTTCCTTTTGCGATGCGGTCAAACACCAGGCAAGCAGTGCCAGGTAAACGTCTGGGTGTGGTTTTTCGGTAAGCGATCGTGCCTTGGCGCAGGCTTCGGTAAGCCACGCGTCGCCCTTCAGCGACGGATGCCAGGTTGCTAATAATCCGAGGTCGTCTGCACGCCTGAAGATGTTTTCGGGGAAAGCTTCTCCGAGAATACAATCCAGTTCGTAGCGAAGTCGGTCTGCGGTGATTGTGCGGAGCATTTGCCGGTCGCGATCGATCATCTTCAAGGTTTCGGGCTCTATGCAAAAACCCAGACGCTGTTCGTAGCGCACCGCCCGCCAAATGCGCGTGGCGTCGTCGACAAAGCTCTTGGGATGCATCACCCGGATCAACCCCTGCCTGACGTCTTCGCGCCCGCCGAGTTCATCGATCAGCCGCCCCCAATCGTTGAGATTCAGGGAAACCGCCATCGCGTTAATCGTAAAATCACGGCGGAAAAGGTCCTTTTCGATGTGCCCCGGCCTCACTGTCGGCAGCGCTCCCGGTCTGGCGTAGGTTTCTTCCCTGCTTCGTGCCAGATCGAGGTGATGGCTACCCCAATTCACCCGGGCGGTATTGAAGCGGTGATGAACGGTGACATTGCCCGGGGAAGCTACGATCGAGTTCGCCAATCCAATGGCATCACCCTCGACTGAAAGGTCCAGGTCAAAACCCGTCCGGTCGAGAACGATATCCCGTACCGCACCCCCAACGAGGTAAATTCTCCAACCTCTGGCCGCCGCTTCCGCCGAGGCGACCCTCAAAAGGGCCAATATCTCAGCGGGAAGTTTTTCAGCAAGCCGGGATGCCAAGTTTTCGTCATCGTTCATGTGATTAGCAACACATTATACACGATGAATTTGAATATCGCGCAGAATGCGGCAACGTTGACAAGGAAAAATGTAGCGGCTAATATGAATACGCCACCAAGTTTTGAATCATTATCCGGTTACCTCGGTTTACGCCAATGGAGGCTCAATTGAAACTCTCAGCCCGCGGCCGTCACTCGATGGAAGCTATGTTCGATCTGGCAATTCACTACGGAGAAGGGCCCATTTTGATCCGGGATGTTGCTATGCGGCGGCGGATTTCGGAACAATACCTGGCCCAACTTTTTATCCCCCTCCGCATCGCCGGGCTGGTACGCAGTGTGCGTGGCGCCAACGGCGGCTTCGTGCTGGCAAAGGAACCCGCGGAAATCCGGCTATCCGAAGTTGTAAAAGCCACCGAAGGCTCGACAGCACCTTCCGAATGTGTAGATGATCCCAGGGTCTGCTGGAAGGGCGAACACTGCGTAACTCGAGCCATTTGGGCTGAGATAAAAAAAGCCACCGATAATATTCTTGATGCGATCACGCTGAAGGACATGGTCGAACGCTGGCGGCAAAGCGGCCAGCCTGAAGTGCCGGAAGAGGTCATGTAAACCAGTTGACTGATAAAACCTGCCATTGCTACGGCTGCGGACGGAACCAGGGAGTCGATTCATCAGAATTGCCATGCCTGGCCTTACAGGGCTGGTATATTGTTTCCCATTTATTGGGGCCGGAAGACATCAAACGCTATGGATTCTGCTCTCTTGAGTGCCTTCAGCGGTGGGTTAATGAAAACGCCGAAACCGTTCCTGAGATATTCCTGAACTCGTTCGAAGAACTTTAATCCGCGGGTACGATTTTCCCCTTTACGAGAACCAATCGGCGGTTCTGATATAATTATTAACTATGAAACGCAGTTATCTAGACTATGCCGCCACCACGCCAGTAGCCCCGGAAGTCCTAGATGCCATGCTGCCATACTTCCACGATTTTCCCGGCAACCCTTCCGCCATTTACGCCGAAGGACAGCAGGCTCGGCAGGCTGTCGAGACCGCCCGGGTCTCGCTCGCCAGGCTGATTAACGCCCGTCCTGACGAGATTCTTTTTCTCAGCGGCGGCACTGAAGCCGACAACATGGCATTATCCGGCATCCTGAATGCCAATGGATGCAGGGGCAGCCATATCGTTACCACCGCCATCGAGCATCATGCGGTGCTTGAGACCTGTCATTCCCTGGAAAAGAAAGGTGCTTCTGTCACCATTCTCCCTGTCGATTCACAGGGACTTCTGGATCCGCTCGACGTAGCCAGAGCTATCCGTCCCGACACATCTGTCGTCTCCGTCATTCTTGCCAACAACGAAATCGGAACGATTCAGTTCCTCCCGGAAATTTCCAGGATCACCCGTGAAAAGGGCGTTTATCTCCACACCGATGCAGTTCAAGCGGTCGGCCGTATCCCCGTCGACGTTCAGGCACTCGGGGTGGACCTGCTCAGCATTTCAGCCCACAAGCTATACGGCCCCAAAGGCATAGGCGCCCTTTACGTTCGAAGAGGCACCCGAATCTCGCCGATTCTGTGGGGTGGTGGCCAGGAGCGAGGCAGACGTTCAGGCACCGAAAATGTTCCTGCCATCGTCGGAATGGGCAAAGCCGCTGAACTGGCAGCGGCTTCCATAACCTCCGAGGTCGAACGACTTTCGAAGTTACGCGATCGACTCATCGCCAGCGTGCTGGCAACGGTGCCTGAAACCCGTCTTAACGGCCACCCCACCCAACGCCTGCCGAACAATGCTAACTTTTCTTTCGATTATGTCGAAGGTGAAAGCGTGTGCCTCAACCTGGACCTGGCTGGCATCTCGGCTTCGCCGGGCTCGGCCTGTTCTTCAACGAGCACGGCTCCCTCCCACGTGCTACTAGCGCTCGGCCTGCCCCAGCACCAGGCGTTCGGCTCTCTGCGCCTGTCTCTGGGTCGTTGGACCGCCGGAGAAGATATCGACCGGGTGCTTGAGGTCCTGCCGGGGATAGTTGCCCGACTGAGAGCAATGTCTCCCGTCTGGACCAGGAAGTAGATATTGCTGTTTCCCTGGATCCGAAAATAACCGCGTCCAGGGTTGACAGGTGGTAAATCCTCTGGTATAAAAATTAACAAACTTACACGGAGGGTTGATTTAAAGTGGGTCTTTTGGATCCGAAATTGACTAAACAGGTCCTCGAACGATCAGGCGGCAAATGCGAATGTACCGATCCCGAGCATGAACACGGCGATACCTGTGGCATTGGTCTGGATGCTGAATGCCAATATGTTTACGACCGTGAAGCCCCGCTCCAGCTCAAGGTCATTTGCTATTCGTGCTACCGAAAGAGAAAAGCTTCCAGGAAAAAACAGTACTAGGCTGCTTCAGTCAACTTGTGAAAAGAGGCTCTCTCGGAGAGCCTCTTTCTGTTTTTCCCAACCTGGACGGTTATCAGTTCAAACAGAAGATCAGTGCGGTGTACCATTTGTCTTGTTCGGGTCGGACTTCCAAACCTGGTAGGAATAGAAGATCAGGTAGATGATCGACGCCATAAATAGACCGAAGACCGAGAAAAACAACCAGTTTTGCTGGATGATCCCGGTGAGGGCCAAAAGCAGGCCGAAAACAACGAATATCTTGCCGCCGAGCTGGTGAGTCTTCCTCCACGAAAGTTCGCTGCTCAATGTCCACGGCGTACGGATACCCACAAACCACGTTTGCTTAATCTTGCCGAAATAGTTCCCCAGGACGACAAACATCAGGCTGACCATCACCATTACCGCCATGCCGATATCGATCGAAACGCCCTTGATCGAAGCGATGATAACGCCGTGGAGTCCCGCCATGAAGACAACAATGAGGGTCCTGATGATGCGGTACACTCCGCCGAATTTTTCATAGTTAGCCCGTTTGGGATCGATCTTTGGTAAAAATAACAAGAGCAGGTAAATTCCCAATGTCATCAATGGCAGCAAAAACAAACCTTCGAACCTGCCGCCATACCCGTTCGGTTCACCGTTAATTCCCCAATGGATCGGAACGGTCTCAGGCGCCGTTGGATAGACAATCGCCGAGGCGATGAACATCGCTGCGATCAACAATAGATTAAGTGCTTCGGAACGCCATGTGATTTTCATGATTCAATCTCATTCCAGCTAATTGGTTTGTCTTTATTTATTTTAAATAGGTCCATCACCGCCGCCAGCGTTTCCTCGACGACGGAAATGTTCAGCGAATAGACGATTGTCGCGCCCCGTCGTTCTTCCTGGATCAACTCGGCGGCTTTGAGCACGGTGAAATGGCCGGAGAGGGTTGATTTAGCAAGGTTGAATTTTTCCGCAATCTCACCTGCAGACATCGGTCGTTCTCCGAGCAGTTTCAATATTCGACGCCGGTTTGGGTCGGCCAGGGCTTTAAATACGCTTTCGGTCATATTCGGTAATTCGCCAATTACCGAAATAATACCTCGATAAACGTTGGATATCAACTCCAATGAGTTAAGTTCTAGGCTTGTACTCCCAAACGGTACCCGCGGGAGTATCTTTAAGGTTGACACCGATGCCTTCCAGCTTTTTGCGGAGTATGTCAGCCTTGGTAAAATCCTTATCCTTGCGCAGTTCCGATCGAAGAGTGATGGCGTCTGTCATCGCCTTATCCGCATCCCCATCCCACCCAGTTGTAGGTTTACCGAACTCTTTGAAGATCTCAGCAACGGTCGCGGCGATCTTGCCGTCATCGGCCATTGTTTTTGCCGTTTCGAGCCGCAAACCGAGAACATTGGCGAGTTCGCGCAGCAGACTCCTGGCGGCGGAAGTATCACCTTTATCGGCGTCGTTGCGGTTGAGGTCTCGGGCCAGGTCAAACAGAGCCGCCAGCGCTTTCGGGGTATTGAAATCATCATCCATAGCATCGGCGAAACGGTCGCGATAAGCTCCGGCGTCGAATTCACTCTGATTGGTTCCTCCGGGGGCTTGAATGGCCTGTGCCAGCCGTTGCGCCCCTTTTTCCGCCCCTTCAATGACTTCCATCGAGAACGTCAGCGGGCTGCGGTAGTTGGAACCCAGAACAAAGATACGCAGGGCATCGGCGGAATTCTTGGAAAGGAATTCCTTGATTGTGATCAGGTTGCCGATTGATTTGCTCATCTTTTCGCCGCCGAGTTGCAGCAGTCCGTTGTGCATCCAGTAACCGACAAAGGGCTTCTTGCCGGTAAAACTCTCAATCTGGGCGATCTCGTTTTCGTGGTGCGGGAAAATGAGGTCGGCACCGCCGCCGTGAATGTCGATCTGCTCCCCCAGGTACTTCAAATTCATCGCCGAGCACTCGATGTGCCACCCGGGGCGCCCCTTGCCCCACGGCGAATCCCAGGATGGCTCGCCCGGCTTGGCAGCCTTCCACAGGACAAAGTCCATCGGATGCTTTTTGTCCTCCCCTATCTCGATTCGGGCGCCAGCCTGCATTTGGTCCAGAGAACGATGAGACAATTTGCCGTAGTCGCTTAACTTGTTCACACGGAAATAAACGGAGCCTTTGACCTCGTAACCGTAACCTTTGTCGACCAACCCTTCGACCAATGCGATGATAGACGGGATCTCTTGAGTAACCCTCGGGTAGGCGGTGGCTGGCATGATATTTATCGCTGCCATATCGGCCAGAAATTCGGCGATATTCCGGTCGGCCAGGGCTAACGGCGTAATCCCGAGAGGCGCCGCCTTGGCGATGATCTTGTCATCGACGTCGGTGAAATTCTGGACATACCTGACGTCGTAGCCGCGATAAATCAGGTAGCGCCGGATGACATCGAAATTGATATAGCTCATGGCATGGCCAATATGGGCTGATGATTGCGGCGTGATGCCGCAGACGTACATCTTGATCGGGTCGCCCAGAGGGATAAAATCCTCTTTACGGCCGGAGAGCGTATTCGAAATCTTCATGTGGGCGAGTATATCACGGCTGGGGATCTTGCCGCGAGGCTATTTTTCGATCAGCGCTGTCGCCCAGGCAGCCATGCCTTCTTCTCGACCGACGAACCCTAATTCCTCGGAGGTGCTCGCCTTCACGTTGATCAAATTCGAATCGATAACCAACGCACCAGCAATATTCTGGCACATGGCGGCAACATAAGGCCGCAGCTTCGGCTGTTCTGCGACGATGACTACGTCGACGTTGCCGACCTTCCAACCGGCAGTCTTGAGCATACCGCCCACCCGTTCGAGCAACTTCAGGCTTGAGATGCCCTTGAACTGAGGGTCGCCGGGTGGGAAATGGACGCCAATGTCGCCCAACCCCGCCGCCCCCAGGAGTGAATCCATGACTGCATGTACAAGCACATCGGCGTCGCTCCAGCCGATGAGGCCGTGGCTCCACGGGATTTCAACGCCCCCCAGCACCAGCTTTTGGTTTGGAGCTAGGCGGTGCACGTCGTAACCGATTCCGGTTTTGATCTTCATGCTAGTCTCCGCTTCTCCGCCATAGCATTTCGGCGGTGGCCAGGCTTTCCGGAGTTGTTATTTTGATATTACCATATGAACCATGGAACACCTTAACCCGAATACCGAGATTCTCCACCAGCGAAGCATCGTCAGTTACAGATGTTTCGGCTGTAGAATCATAAGCCCTGCGGATAATTTCATAGCGGAAAACCTGGGGAGTTTGAACGGCAAAGAGCTTCTCGCGGACCAGGGTAGATTCGACAATACCTGATGCCGATGCCTGCTTGATGGTATCGGTCACCGGAACCGCACAAACGGCAGCGCCGGTCTCTCCGGCTGCGTCGAGACCATCATCGATCTGGTCCATGCGCACCAGCGGGCGTGCGCCGTCGTGGATAATCACCCATTCAACGTCGTTCTCCAGTCGGTCCAGCGCCTTCATCACCGAGTCCTGTCGCCGTTCACCGCCCGGTACGATATCCGTTACCTTTCGCCATTTTTCGTAAGAGGCAAGTTTTTCCGCGGCGGCGACCCGGTCGGGATTGATGACCACAATTATTCGATCTATGAAGGGATGGCATTCGAACGGATAGACCGTTCGCGTCAGGACCGGCCGGTTGCCGAGTAGCGTGAAGATCTTGTCCACGCCCTGCATTCGCTCGCTTCGGCCTGCAGCGGCGATAATAGCGGCGACCCGTTGCCCTTTAAACATACTTCATTATAAGCTATCAGAGAAGCCAGATGCTAGGGTGGTTGTGCTCGGAAAATCGTTTTCTGATATGACAGCTTCCATGCCGCGGTGTACAATCATCGTCGATTTATAGATGAGGACAATGATGCAAATTATCGATCTACGGAGTGACACTATAACCCACCCCACGCAGGAAATGCACGATGCCATGTACCGCGCCGAAGTCGGTGATGATGTTTTTGGAGAAGACCCCACTGTCAATCGGCTTGAAGCTTTGGCTATGGAGATCACTGGCAAGCAGGCTGCCGTCTTCACCCCCAGCGGCACCATGAGCAATCTCATTGCCGTCTTGAGCCACACCCGCCATGGGGATGAGATTATTCTTGGAGACCGGGCTCACATTTTCCTGAATGAGGCTGGGGGTGCTGCTGCCATCGGCGGTGTATCTATTCGGACCGTACCCAACAATGCAGATGGCACCATCGAAATTGACCGTATCGAAGCCGCAATCAGGGGCACCGGTAATCTTCACTGGCCGCCCTCGAAGCTGCTTTGCCTTGAAAACACTCACAACTACTGTGGTGGGGCAGTCCTGAGTGTTGAATACACCGCAAAAGCCGCCGAGGCTGCCCATCGCCATAGCCTGGCCGTCCACCTCGACGGAGCGCGTTTGTTCAATGCCGCCGTAGCCCTCAGAGTGCCCGCGGTGGAGCTATGCGAGCCGGTGGACTCGGTCAACTTCTGCCTATCCAAGGGTCTTTCGGCGCCAATCGGCAGCGTCCTGTGCGGATCGGCCGACTTCATCACACGCGCCAGAAAATTCCGTAAAATGGTCGGCGGAGGTATGCGCCAGGCCGGGGTCATCGCAGCGGCGGGCATCGTTTGCCTGGAATCCTGCGTCGACAGGTTGGCCGACGACCATAAAAACGCCAGAACCCTGGCCGAGGGTCTACGCCAGATCCCCGGCCTCGAGGTCGAGAAACCGGAGACCAATATCGTCATGATCGGCACGCCTGAAAATTTACCTGCCGCCGATTTCGTCAAAAAGGCCGCAGAAGCCGGTGTCAAATTCATTTCCGTTGGACCGCGGCGGGTGCGGGCCGTAACTCACCGCATGGTCAACGCCGCGGACATTACCGAGGCCGTCAAGCGGTTAAAAAAAGCCTTAAGTCCCTCCGAATGAAGCCGACTGAATCCGAAATCGCTTCCTTGGCCGAAAAAGCAGCGGCTGATGACAATTCGTTAGCCGCTCTGGTTACAGGATTATCCTCAAAGGACCTCGATACCAAGCAGCGGAGTTTCCAATCCCTGCATGTCTTGACACGGGCTAATCCCCACCGTCTCTATCCGCGGTATTGGGATAAGTTTGCAGCACTGTTAGATAATCCCGGCGTCGACGCCAAGTATATAGGGATTTATCTTTTGGCCGGTTTGGCCGCAGTGGACACCGAGGATTGGTTCGAGGATATTTTCAACAAGTATTTCTCACTGCTGGATGACAACTCCCTCATCGCCCCCATGCACGTCGCTCTCAACGCCGCCGCCGTTTTCAAGGCCAAGCCTGATCTTCGTGCCGATATTGTGAAATTGCTCACCAGCATCGATAAGACCCACCACACCCCCGGCCGTAAGGCGCTCATTGCCTCCGCCGCCCTGGAGTCTTTAGATAAGGTTTACGATGAAATCGAAGACAAGCAGGCTGTGTTTGATTTCGCCCGATTTTATGTGAATGCCCCAAGTCCCAAGGCGCGCAAGGTCGCCAAGGACTTCCTTAAGAGGAGAGAGAAACCGGCAGCCTAATTGTGGCCGCCGCAGCAGCCGCCGCCACCGCCGCATCCTGCCTCACTTCGGTCGTCCGCGCCGCAGCAGGTTTTACCCCCCGGATTGCAGCGGCTCAGCACCACAGGAATCGATTGCTGCTTTTCCAGGTCTGAGCTGCCGCAGGCGGCGCAGCTGAAATCGGCGCACTTTCCGGTGTAGCTTACCAGCAATTCTGAAACGCGGCCGCAAGCGCGGCACTTGTAATCGTAGATCGGCATTTGCTCTCCCCTATCCTAGTGCAGTCTGTCCATTTCGTTCTGGAAACGGTCCTCGAGGATCGCTTTGATGACTTCGTCCGGGTCCTTGATGTTGGTGAGCAGCGGTTCGATCCCCTTCTCCACCATCGAATGGAAAGCGCCGCCTCCCATATGCCCTGCGACGATATACTCGCAATCCTCGGCGGCGCTCAGCATAGACCTGTGCTTGTTCTGTGAATCGATGTCCATGCCGTGTTCGCCGTGCTGGCCGTGGTCGTGGCAGGACTTGGCACCGGGGCCCTCGATAAACGAATGATGCCCAACTTTTTCCCGCACCTCTTTCGAGGCGACCTTGTCGTTTTCTATTGTATAAACGATGTAATACGCCGCCCGGCCGAAATGCTGGCTTAGGTTCAAGCCGTCATCGGAAGCAACTGCGATTTTCATCTTTACCTCACGTCCCTCCTGGTGGAATAACGAACCTTAATTCATCAAGAATAACACCCATATCCCAGGGCGTCAACTAGTGGTTTCTTACAACAAAGAAGGGGGAGGAAGCTCGTCCCCCCCCACTTCTATTGCAGAGATGATCTTATTTGACCGTTACGTTGAGCGCCAGCGTCCATTCATTTTGAACGCCGCCTTGCCACGGCTGGCTATAGCTGAAACTGAGTGTAGTTGAGCCGCTTTGAAGCATCTTGAACGTCCAGATTTGCTTCCCTGCGGCGCCTACCATCCCGCTAGGAGGCGCTACGAACTGGCAAGTATATTCAGATGAGATGTTGCTATTGCTTATAACGGCTTTCTGCCAGTCATATCCGGTGCTCGGATTGGAACCGAGTGTCACGATCAGTGAACCGCCCTTTTCGATAACGACATCGTAGGTGATGTGTTTTTGGACCGCAAGTTCGTCATACAGGTACTCGACTCTGATCGTCTTTGAGGGGTTGTCTAGCGGCGGCATATAGCTATTATTTTCGGTACCTCCAGTAGTTGTCGGAGGGTTCGTTGCGGCATCGGCGTTTGGGGTCGCGCAGGCGCTCAGAACCAGTGTTAATGCGAGTAATGGTAAGCCATGGCATTTTCTTCGTCTTCAGCGATTTCTCCATCTTCACTCCTTTTCATTTCAGGCTGGCCGGCTCGTTACACCAGATACAACGCCTTTCTTCGAAGGTAGATAGTGAAAAAGTGGTAAATTCACAAAAACCCCCTTAATGGATAGGCAGGACTATGCCGTTTGGCCGCCCTTGCGCCCAAAGTTTCTATACGCTAAAGTCTTTCCATGCCTAAGTCCCGCGTCGTCTTTGTTTGTTCCGGCTGCGGCCAGGAGTCTGCCAAGTGGCAGGGCAAGTGCCCCGGCTGCGGCGAGTGGAACACCCTCTTCGAACAGACTGTGGCTATTGTTAAATCGCCCTCGTCCGGACGAACCAATGCCAACGTCCCGCAACCTCTTCCCGAGATCGAAATCACTGGTCACGAGCGCATAGCCCTTCAAATGGGCGAGGTCAACCGCGTCCTCGGAGGGGGCCTCGTGCCAGGGTCGTTATCGCTCGTCGGCGGCGAGCCGGGTATAGGAAAGTCGACCCTGCTGCTTCAGGTTGCCGCCCAGATGGCAGAACGCTCTAAAGCGCCGGTTCTGTATGTTTCCGGAGAGGAGACCCGCCCGCAAATCAAGATGCGGGCCAAACGGCTCGGCATTAATGGCGACCGGTTATACATCCTGAACGAAACCAACCTCGACGCCGTTATCGCCGAAATAGACAAGCTATCTCCTGGCCTCGTCATTATCGACTCCATCCAGACAGTCTACGCCCCGGACATCGAGATGGCCCCCGGGGGCGTTTCTCAGGTCCGGGAATGCGCTGCCCGCTTAGTCACCTGGTCTAAGGCTTCGCAAACTCCGGTGTTGATCGCCGGCCACGTCACCAAGGACGGCGCCATTGCCGGACCAAGGCTGCTGGAACACATCGTCGACACTGTTCTGTATCTCGAAGGAGAACCATTCTCCAGCTATCGCATCCTGCGTTCGGTCAAGAACCGCTACGGTTCGGTCAACGAGGTCGGTATCTTCGAGATGAAAGAGGACGGCCTGCGGCAAGTCGAGAATCCTTCGGAGGTCTTCCTCTCCCGCGATCGGCAGAACACCATCGGCTCGGCTGTAGTCCCGGTACTGGAAGGCTCACGGCCTCTGCTCGTCGAAATCCAGGCGCTGACCAACATGACCAGCTTCGGCCAGCCCCGCCGCACCGCCAACGGCTTGGACTTCGGCCGGTTGATCATCATCACCGCCGTCCTTTCTCGCCGGGCATATCTGAAATTGGGGACCCAGGACGTCATCGCCTCTGCCACCGGCGGCTTGTACGTCGATGAACCGGCTGCGGATCTGGCTGCCGCCCTGGCCATCGCGTCGAGTTATAAAAATGCTCCGGTCGAACCAACGACAATTGCTATCGGCGAGCTCGGGTTATCCGGAGAGATCCGCAACGTGCCCCAGATCGAACGGCGGCTTGCTGAGGCTGACCGGCTGGGATTCAAGAAAGCCCTGGTGCCGGCAGCCGCACGTGTCAAATCCCCATCCCCAGATTTCAAGCTAATCCACGTTCGTGACATCCGGCAGGCGCTAAGGGAGGGCTTGACCGCCCAGGCCAGAGAAGAGGATTCCCCGCAACCGGAAGAAATCCCCTGATCATGGCTGTGACCCGCGCCCGTCGTATTTTATTTATTAAAGCCATCCACAGCATCGCCTTCTGGTGGATGTTCGCCTGCTTCGTCTACAACGTCTATGCCGCGGCTACGGCGACTTTCACCTGGGTACTGGCCGTCACCTACGGCACCCATCTGACCGAGGGCGTCATACTCATCTTCAACCGTTGGACCTGCCCGCTGCGGATCATGGCCGAAAAAGTCGGCGCCGAAAATGGCCAAATTTCGGATATCTTTCTGCCCAAATGCCTCGCCGAACACCTTTTCCAAATAGGCATCGGTCTTTTTGTCGTCGAGACACTATGGCTGGGAAGTGTCTGGTTGACGCATCAACCCTGAAAAGCGCGGAGCCGTCTTTAAGTGATCAGTCCAAGGTAAAGGGAGTGTGATTTTATCCGCTGTTTCCATTTATCGGATCGACATGCCTCGTCTATTTTATTATATCGATCAGGGAAAAAGTCTAATTCAGGTTATGAGATTTTATGTATAGGACATTTATAGACATCATTAACCAAAATGTATTGTATTCGTACTATAATATATATTGGATAGGTGGCGGAATATGGAAGTTGGGCACCGATTGGTTTCCGAGGCTTACAAGGTTGCCTGCCGGATAGAGCAGATAGAACTCCGGTTATCCGGGCTTGATCTCCGCGATCGAGACTCCTTAAATGAACTCAAACACCCGCTCACATTGGAACTTATTGAGGAACTCGCTAACCTCAAACAGATCTTCTATGGTTTGATAGAACACATCAATCTCCTGAAATCCCAAAAGGCAATTCGTCGACCCTACGCCGCCATCTAGATTTTATCGGCCGGACGCTCTAGTTTCAGAAATTCTCCGATGGTTTCGCTCTTAACTTCAAGCATTTTTCGGTACTTAACCTTGATTTTCTTATCGGGTATGCCCTCGTTTTCGATACCCTCTAAACCGCGTCAGTTCAAATAAGTTATCGTTGGCGTTTTCCAATCCCGCTCCATTTACCGCCCAAAACTCTTGAGCATGGTGTTATCCCAATAATCATAGCCTTTGGAGATTACTTCGGTTTTGCGTTCGAATGGCCTACGGTTGAACTGGCTATAAAGTAGCGATCCAGGTCCTGAGCCCCTCAAGTATCAACTGCACCGATATCATCGACACGATCAGCCCGGTGACGCGTATCAAAGCGCCGACCAGGTTGTAGTGTCTCAGCAGATTGAACAAAGGTATCGCAAGCAGCATAAAAACGAAATTGATGGCAATGGCGATAAACGTCGCCAGCGAGGTCTGCAGCATGCCGTTCTGAGCAGAGAGGGCGATGACGGCGGTGATAGTGGCTGGCCCAGCAATGAGCGGCGATGCCAGCGGCATGATGGCGTGTTCGGTCAGGTGTTGGCTTTCCTGTGCCTCGTAAAATACTCCCTTGGTCAATGCCCTGTAGCCCATACTGAACAGCACAATGCCGCCCAGTATCTCGAATGAGTAGATATCTACGTGGAAAACCTGAGTAAAAACTACATTGCCAAGGATGATGAAAACCACGAGTATCAGCAATGCTGCGGCCGAGGATTCTAGCGAAACGATGAGTAGATCGCGGCCGCGTTTCACGTCTTCGGTGGACGCTAGGAAAAAGACCTTACTGATAGGATTGATCAGCGCCAACAGGTAGATGGTTGCTGCAGCCAGGGTCTGCACGGTAAACATGCTGATTTGAGTATACAACCGGACAAGTGAATGTCAATATATTGTTGCTTTTGCGAGCCTTTAAATCTGTATGTGAGTGCCGACCCACCAGCCGCACTATCCGACCAGCTTCCCAACTTTCTCCAAAGCCTCGAAGATCTTGGGGTCGGACCGGGTGTCATACCCTTTGAAAAATCCCGCGCCGGGATACCCCAACCCGATCTGAATAACCTTTTCATCGGACCCGAGGGGTTTGATGATCGTAATTCCGTCGAATGATTGCGAGGAAATCGGCGTCCAGAAAGCGCCGACGTACTTGATCTGCTTATCGACGCACACCACAAAGGACTTGCCGGTGGTCGGCACCTGGAGCTGGGTAATCCGGGTAAAAGCATCATCACTGAGCTTTATCTCGTGCGTCTTGGCATCATAGGAAATGATGGCATCGCCGCTGATTAACGGCGTATCGGCCAGTCCGATATAGTTCATTGCCGGCAGCATTGCCGGCGAAATATCGTTCTTCGTCAGGTATATGGCAAACCCTTCGGTTGCCGGTTCTTTCGAGGTGCAAGCCCCTAAGGTAGCCATGCCCGTTAAAACCACGGCGAGGAATAATACCGGGATGGGCCGGAGCCAACTCTTCATTTCATTGTCCTCCGGTATAATAACGTAAAAATTGGGATCAGGGTTATCTCTCGATTCTGATATTCCCCTCGTCGATATTTAAAGAGATCAGAAATGCGGGATATCTTTCGAATATATTCATCGTTATAAAGTGTAGAAACTCCGTTTGAGGTAGTGAGCCCTATGAAAAAGATCGCTATTTTTGCTCTGTCGATTTTGGCTTTTGCAGGTATGCTCATCATCCCCGGATGTTCGGCGGGTGAGGTGAACGACCCGGTATCCGGGCTACCCGTATTCGCTTCGGAAGAAGCGCTGGTTTCCGCCTTCACCCAGGCGCAAGCCCGCGGTTATTCAGGTAATTACTACACCAAAGGGGGAATATTCCAGGGTATGGCACCTGAAGCCGCTTTAGCGGGCGCTGCAAATGCAGCTAGCGACGCCGCTTACTCCGGCACCAACGTCCAGGTTGCCGGCGTCGATGAAGCCGATATCGTCAAAACGGACGGCAAGTATATCTACGTCGTGTCTGGCAGCACTATCTACCTTGCCCAGGCTTATCCGGCGGCGACGGCACAGATAGTCGGGCAGATTAACATTAACGGATTTACCCCCCAGGAGATTTTTGTCGACGGAGACCGTCTGGTGGTCTTCGGTACCACCTATGCCACTGGTGGCGATCCAGGTTATCCCACCATCCTGCCCGCCGATGCCAAATCCGGCATCGCCGCCATTTATCCCTACCGGACCGGCATGGTATCGGTCAAACTCTATGACATAAAGGACCGCTCGAATCCAAAGCTTCTTAAAAGCGTCGATATCGAAGGATCCTACCTGACCGCCCGCAAGATCGGCACCGATGTTTACTTCGTCGTCAATTCTTATCCCGTCTATCCCCAAACCAAACCCACTGCCAACGATCTCATCCCCAGCTACCGGGAGACCGTCGGCGACGCAAAAGTTGCCGATCTGAAGCCCATCGCCGGTTACAACCAGATAGGCTACATTCCTCCGGTACAGGCCGCCAGCTTCCTTACCATTGCGTCAATGTCGATGACCGACGCCAATAGAGAGGTCGGCAAGACCATCATCGCCGGCAGCGGCGAGAACGTTTATGCCTCCTTGGACAGCCTGTACGTCGCCCAGACCTCCTGGCCGGCCTATACCGGCATCGGCGAGGTCGTCACCGATAATACCCAGAGCACCGTCGTCACCAAATTCTCCCTGAAAGGCGGCAACGCCACCTTCGCCGCCACCGGCAAGGTCAAGGGGCACATCCTGAACCAGTTCGCCATGGATGAGTTCAACGGCTACTTCCGCATCGCCACCACCATCAGCGGTTACGTGAACAACCGTGACACTTCCACTAACAACATCTACGTTCTCGATAGTTCCATGAAGGCCGCCGGCGCCCTTGAGGACGTCGCCCCCGGTGAAAGCATTTACGCCGTCCGGTTCATGGGCAAGCGGGCTTATATCGTGACCTTCCTCCACGTCGATCCGCTTTTCGTCATCGATCTTTCCCAGCCGGCATCCCCAAAAATCCTCGGCAAGCTGAAGATTCCCGGCTACAGCGATTACCTGGAGCCTTACGATGAGACCCACCTCATCGGCATCGGCCACGAAGTCGATCCCAGCATCGATGCCGGCCTGATCCATACCGAAAATGCCGTCTACTACACCGCGATCCAGGGCGTCAAGTTATCTCTGTTCGACGTCAGCGACGTCGCCAATCCGATCGAAGTTTACAAGGAAGTCATCGGCGATCGTGGTACTGAGACCATTGTCGCCGACGACCACAAGGCTTTGCTGTTCGATAAACAGTCGGGACTGCTCGTCCTGCCGGTTACCGTAGCCCAGTTGAAGCCGGGTCAGCCCAAGAATCAGCAAGGCGAGTATATTTTCCAGGGTGCCTACGTCTACAACCTGACTCTGAAGAACGGCTTTGCCTTAAAGGGCAAGGTCACCCACTACGATTCGACCGACGCTTTCCAGAAGAGCGGGATGTATTTCAACGGCGGACCGGCTGAGATTACCCGCAGCTTGTACATTGGCGACGTCCTCTACACCGTGTCGCAGTCGAGGCTGCAGTTGAACGACCTCGGGAACCTGGCGACTTTGAAGTTATTGCCGTTCGATCAGAAGTAAACCGGCTACCGGTTTTCGGCTTCGACTAAATCGAGTAAAGACCGGCTAGTCTGCTGTCCCGGCCCGTTTTCGCAATACAATGTTGTAATAGACGAGGCCAACCGCGGTGAGGACGGCTCCGAATATCAAGGCGATCGTCCCGGTGTTCAGGGCCAACCAGCCGCTCAGCACCAGCCCCAGGGCAGGTACGATTCGAGCTTGTATCAGCCGGGACGGGTTGGGTTCGATTCTGTCCGCCAGTTTTATGGCCGCGGCGTTGACACCGGTGAAAGCCAATAGAACAGCCACGTTGGTTACCTGGGCGACGACCTCGATATTCTCAAAGAACACGAACAGGCTGGCCAGCACCCCGACTCCCAGTATCGCGATCCACGGTGTACGTTGCTGGTTTATCGAACAAAACGGCAGCGGCAGGACCCCGGCGCAGGACATCGCCCAGACCGCCCGGGACGAAGACATCAGCAGGAACAGCCCGGTGCTGCTGGTTGCGGTGAGAGACAGGATGGCGATAAATGCTCCCGCTTGAGATCCGATTGTCCTTGATGCCACGTCCGCCATCGGCGCTGTCGACTCGCCCAACTCCGAAAATCCCAGGACGCTGATCACGGAAACCGATACCATCACGTACAATAACGCGCTGATACCCAGGACCACCAGCATCGCCTTCGGCAGGTCTCTCTCAGGTTTCTTCATCTCCTCGGCCAGGTTAGCCATGGTCTCAAAACCGAGCAGGGCGAAAAACACCAGGGCGGTGGCACCGAAAACCCCTGTAAACCCCGATGCCGTCTCAAAGAGGTTAAATGTCCCTATGTGCGGGACGCCGATCAGGATGACGGCGACTAGTCCCAGTACCGTCGGGACGGTGAGACCAATCAATAAAGCGACCGATTTTCTCATGCCCGAAAAAACAATGGCCGTCATTACGACCATCAAGCCCAGGGCCCCGACAATCGGCGGGACGTGAAACAGGTTCTCGAGATAGCCGGCAAAACCCAGTGAGATCACCGCCGTCGAAATGATCATCGACCAGGTCGTCAGCCAGCCTGCCAGGAATCCCAGGCGACGGTTGAAAGCCAAAGTGACGAACTGGTATTCCGGGGCATTTTTCGGCCTCAGGCGGAACAGCTGGGCGTAAGATATCGCGGTAAATGAAGCCACCGCCGCGGCCAGGACAAATGACAGCCAGACGGCATTGCCGGCGCTTCTAGCCGCTGCGCCGATCAATACATATATGCCTGCCCCGATGGTGACGCCCAGGCCGCTGAGCACCACTGAGAAGAAGCCTAATCGCCGTTCAAGACCGGGTTTGGTTTCGGAAACCATTTCGACCTGCTTGAGATTGGATTGCCGGTTGCGGCCGGCGTCGCATATGACCGTGTTTTTAATGAAAAGGCGAGCCCTATGATTCCTTGCTGTTTTTGGCTGGAATAACCGAATGGGGCATCGCCGACCTGCTCATCATCAACTGAAACTCAAACTTCGGATCAATCGGTATAGTTGATGACTACTTTTTTCACGTCCCAGAGGGGCTCGATCTTTTCTCGTATCTCTTCCTGGATCGCCGGGGCGAACTGGTGATTCTGGGGCAGATCGAGTTCGATGGTCACCAGCCCGTCGATGAGCGAAATATCCTTGACCAGGTTCGTCCTCATCACGTCCAAACCGCTGATCGGGTTGATGACTTTCTTCAGGCGTTTCCGAATTCCCTCGACAGTGGTCGGTTCTTTTTCGGTGATCAGGCCGTGCCTTTCCTCGTAATTCTGGATCGCCGATCTCAACCCCTCCACCGCCAGCACCGAGCAGTGCGATTTTATCTTGGGCAGTCCGCCGAGGGCTTCTGAAGCCTGCTGCCAGGTGATGTTTTTCGCCTCTTCAAGCGTTTTACCCAGGGCTAACTCCGTGATGATAGACCCGGTGGCGATATTCGAGGCGCAGCCGTAGGACTCGAATTTAACATCGGCAAGCGTCTTCGTCTTGTCGTCGACCTTGATATAGACCGACACCATATCGCCGCACGCCGGGCTGCCCTCGGTGGCTTTGCCGTCGGGATTTTCGATTCTCCCCACGTTGCGCGGGTGCCTGAAATGCTCCATCACTTTATCGGTATACGGCAGGTTAGGCATGTCGTTCTCCTATTTCCCGAGAGGGCTGATTTTACGAAGCTCCCTGATAACCTCGGCCAGGGCAGTTACCACCGCATCCACCTCTCCCAGTGTATTATAACGTCCCAGCGTCAACCGGATGGAGCCGTGGGCGCGCTCGTGGTCGCCGCCGATGCCGTAGATCACGTGGCTGCCCTGGAGGGACCTGCTGAAACAGGCCGACCCGGTGCTCACCGCAAAGCCGCGCATGTCCAGGTGCAGGGTGATGGATTCGCCTTCGACAAAATGGAAGCTGACGTTTACGTTCTGGGGCAGGCGTTTTGCCGGGGAACCGTTCAGCGTCACCGACGGGATCTCGCTCAATATCCGGGAGATGGCGTGGTCCCGCATCGATCTCAGGCGATCGTTTTCAGCCTGATCAACCAGTTCAGCCGCCCTGGCAAAACCGACTGCCCCCGGGATGTTCTCCAGGCCAGGACGCCGGTCGAATTCCTGGAACCCGCCGTCCATCAGTTTGGCCAATGGGGTGCCTTTACGCACCACCAGCCCGCCGATACCCTTGGGGCCATGGATGGTGTGGGCGGACACCGTCAGCAGGTCGATCGGAACCGCGGACAGGTCGATGGCCAGCCGCCTGAAGGAATGGGTCGCGTCGCAGTGAAACAAGACATTCCGGCTGTGGCAGATTCGGGAGATAGCCTCGATATCCTGGATGGTGCCGATTTCCTGGTTGGAATGCTGCACCGATACTAGGATCGTCTCGCTGGTAATGGCCCTCTCCAATTGGGCGATATCGACGAAGCCTTCTCCATCGACGTCGAGGTAGGTCACCGAAAATCCCTCTTTTTCAAGCGTTCTGACGCTCTGCAGCACAGGGAAGTCCTCGATCTTGGAGGTGATGATGTGGTGTCCCTTACTCTTGGCGAGCGCCCTTGCCACGCCTTTCACCGCCAGGTTGGATGACTCGGTATCGCCCGAGGTAAAGATGAACTCCTCAGGGTTGACGCCCAGTAAGCCGGTCAGCTGCCCGCGGGCGCCGTCCAGCGCCTCTCTCGCCTCGATCCCCTGGCTGTAGGCAAATTCCGACGTCGCCACGGCGTAAGTCTGGAAGAAGTAGGGCAACATCGCCTCCAGCACCCGCTCGTCGAGCCTTGTTGCCGCCGCATTGTCGAGATAAACGGATTTATTCTCCATATCAAGCCTTAAATGAATAAATTGACTTTCGAATTCTTGGCTTCCATGACAAAAGTTCCGACGGCGCAGTAGTCGGATATCAGATCTTCCCTCAGGTCCTCTTTCTTTATCCCCATGATCTCCATGGTCATATCGCAGGCCAGGATCTTGCCGCCCAGTTCCTTGAAATCGGTGAGCATCCTGTCAAGAGAGGCGACATTGACCTTTTTCATCCGGTTTTTGACCATCAATTTCCCCAGCCCGAGCATGTGCATCTTGGACAGAGGCCCCTTGTCGAGGCCGCCCTTCTTGAGCCTCTGAAGCCCCCAGAAGGTAAAGAATATCGATGCCTCCATGCCCATGGACAGGGCGCCGTTGGCGATAATGAGGGCGCTATACACTTTATCCATGTCTCCGCTGTGCAACACGATGGTAATTTTATCGGCCATCACAAACCTCCTGACCGGGTTTTGGCGGTCATCGTCTGATCCTTATTGTCCACGTGCCCCCCTCATCCCCCTTGACCTCCAGCAGTTCCAAACCCATTTCCTTAACTGCCATCGGGATCTCCTTTTTGGATGCCGGATGGTTGCCGGTGACCTCGATGATATCTCCGGGTTGAGCCTTTCTTATCGCTTTTCGGGTTTCCACCAGCGGGATCGGGCACGTCTCCCCCATGCAATTTACTTTAATTTCAGCCATCTGTATCCCCCTGTTTCGAATTCTCCCTCGGCGAAGACCTCACTTTTTATTTTACAGCGTCCGGTAATTAAGTCTGCAATCAAAGTCACACATCGGTCGCCCGCCCCGTCCCCGTAACCCGCAACGCGAAACGCGAGTCTCAAGGCGGGGATGCGAGACGCGAGACGGACTTTTATTAGTTGCCAAAGCTATAAACCTTTACGAGGTGCCATATTTGGCCTATAATTATCTGAGTATCCCGTCTAAGAGGTTAGCATGGCTAGTCGTTTCGACAAATTCTCCGAGCGCGCCCGCCGCGTTCTCACCTACGCGCAGGAAGAAGCTCAACAACTTAATCATAACTATATCGGCACCGAGCACATCCTCCTCGGCATGGTCCGCGAGGAAGACGGCGTCGCCGCCCGGGTCCTCGTAAACCTTGACGTCAACTTGGCTAAACTACGTTCTGCCGTCGAGTTTGTCATCGGTCGCGGCGAGAAGCCGTCCGCCGGCGAGACCGGCCTCACCTCTCGCGCCAAGAAGGTCATCGAACTGGCGATCGACGAGGCGCGTAACCTTGGCCACAACTATATCGGCACCGAGCACCTGCTCCTCGGCCTACTCCGTGAGGGCGAAGGTGTGGCCGCCGGTGTCCTCGATTCCTTCGGCATTTCGATCGATAGGGTCCGCGCCGAGATCACCAAGGTCCTGCAGCAGGGCGCCGCCAGCCGCACCGGCCCCGCCGCCGTCAAACCGGGCAAAGCCCCCGGCAAGACGCCCAACCTTGATGCCGTTTCGGTGGATCTCACCGCCGCCGCCCGGGCTGGCAAACTCGACCCCGTGGTCGGGCGACAGAAGGAAATCGAGCGGGTTATCCAGATCCTGTCTCGCCGCACCAAGAACAATCCTGCCCTGATCGGCGAACCCGGCGTCGGCAAGACGGCCATCGTCGA
Organism: Dehalogenimonas sp.; assembly: GCA_050859015.1. Taxonomy (GTDB): domain Bacteria; phylum Chloroflexota; class Dehalococcoidia; order Dehalococcoidales; family Dehalococcoidaceae; genus Dehalogenimonas. The sequence continues at coordinate 116,616 of CP139473.1, read as the reverse complement.
GGGGCTGGCCCACCGCATCGTCAGCGGAGATGTACCGGAGACACTGGAAGGCAAGCGGCTGGTGTCGCTGGATATCGCCTCGCTCGTTGCCGGCACCAAGTACCGCGGCGAGTTCGAAGAGCGCCTGAAGAAGATACTCGAGGAACTCAGAACTATCGGCAACATCGTCATCTTCATAGATGAATTTCACACCATGGTCGGTGCCGGCGCCGCCGAAGGCGCCGTGGACGCCGCCAATATTTTAAAGCCGTCCCTGGCCCGCGGCGAAATCCAGGTCATCGGTGCCACCACCCTCGACGACTATCGCAAATATGTCGAGCGCGATGCCGCCCTGGAACGACGCTTCCAACCCGTCCTCGTCGAGGAGCCGTCGCTGGAAGATACCATCGAGATTTTGAAGGGCATCCGCAGTCGCTACGAGGAGCACCACCGCCTGGAGATCACCGACGATGCTCTCGAGGCCGCCGCCAACCTGGCTTCGCGCTACATCTCCGACCGCTTCATGCCGGACAAGGCCATCGATATTATCGATGAGGCGGCCTCCAGAGTCCGCATCCGGCATCGCACCAAGCCAATGCCCTTGAAGGATTTGAAAAAGGCGGAGGACTCCTACCGCCGCGATAAAGAGGCTGCCCTGGCCACCCAGCAGTACGACTACGCCGCTGAACTTCGCGAGCGCGAATACCAGATCGCCGAGAAGCGCCGCAAGGTGGAAGAGGAGTGGCAGCAGGTCCAGGGCGCCGCCAAGCCGAAAGTCACCAAGGAAGATATCGCCGACGTCGTGTCCATGTGGACCGGTGTGCCGTTGCTCCAGCTTACCGGCGACGAGACCGAACGTCTTCTCCACATGGAGGAGGCTCTCCATAAGCGTATCATTGGCCAGGACGAGGCCATCGTCACTATCGCCAAGGCCGTCAGGCGCGCCCGCGCCGGTCTCAAGGACCCACGCCGTCCCATCGGCAATTTCGTCTTCCTGGGTCCCACTGGCGTCGGCAAGACCGAGCTGGCTAGGGCTCTGGCCCAGTTCATGTTCGGCTCCGAGGATAACCTGATACGCATTGATATGAGCGAATTCATGGAAAAGTTCGCCGTGTCCAGGCTCGTCGGCGCGCCCCCCGGCTACGTCGGCTACGAAGAAGGCGGCCAGCTCACCGAAGCCGTCCGGCGCAAGGGTTACTCCCTGGTATTGCTCGACGAGATCGAAAAGGCCCATCCGGATGTCTTCAACATCCTGCTCCAGATCTTCGACGACGGCCACCTGACCGACGCCAAGGGCCGCCGAGTGGATTTCAGGAACACGATTATCATCATGACCAGTAACATCGGCGCCGAACTCATCAGGAAGGGCACCGGCACCATCGGCTTCACAACGACATCCGACGCCGCCAAGGCCCAGGACATCGGCTACGAGCGGATGAAGGACAAGCTCCTGGCTGAGGTCAAGAAGAGCTTCCGCCCGGAGTTTCTGAACCGCATCGATTCGACGGTGGTCTTCCACTCCCTCACCCGTGACGAGATCCGCCAGATTGTCGATCTCCAGCTGCAGTCGGTGATCAAGCAGCTCAAGGAAAAGAACATCGCCATTGAGATCACCGAGGGCGCCAAGGACGTCCTGGGCAAGAAAGGCTACGACGAGGTTTACGGCGCCCGGCCGCTGCGCCGCGTCATCCAGAACCTTATAGAGGACCACCTGTCCGAAGATCTGCTGCGAGGTCAGTTCAACAGTGGCGATACCGTGGTCATCGAACCGTCCGCTGACGGAGAGGACCTAATCTTCAATGTAAGACACCCTGAACTGCTGCCTCCGGCGGAGACTGTCGAAAAGCCCGCCCTGGCCGGCGGCTAAACGCTCTACAACGCTTATTTGAGGAGCCCTTCATGGGAAGGGCTCCTTCTTTTCACCGGCATCCCCTCAAACTTACCTGAAATAGTAACCTCCCAAGTCCTTTTTTCCGTAGAATTGGCAGCTGAAATTAGGTATTTTTCCTTATTCCCTTGAGTATAGCTTACGAGTTTAGCTGTTAAACGGGGCATGACAGAGTATCCTGAGAACACAGCGAGTTAGTGATCTGCTAGCGGGTGAAGAATTTGGCTCATGCCGGGCTCCAATAGGGAAGCGTCGGTGCCAACAACCACCTGGATCCGGACTACTCGACTGAATGTGACGAGACTTCAAAATTGAAGGCCGTTAAAGAGGGAACTTTAGGAACATGCCCCTCTTCTTTTCCAACTCCCCCAGCCCACAAATAGTGCCTTTTACAGATGAAATTAGGTAAATCTACCAATTACGTTAGTCGTCCAGCGGCGATATTCTCTTCATAAGCGACGTAATCAGGCGCCGGAGGGGAGGGGCTCTGAGCGATAGGACAAGCTCGAATTCGCAAACATATCTACGGCGAAAAGAGATTTGGGAATCCACTGGGAAATTAAGAAAGAGAGTAAAACATGCTGGGAAACAAAATGGCGTACACGGTTCTGCCCGCGGTCGATATCAAGAGGGCGCGGAAATTCTATGAGGAAAAACTCGGCTTGAAAGTGATGATGGAGGATCCCTCGCTGGGGATCATGCTCATGGCTGGCGAGGGCTCCATGATCTACCTCTATCAGAGAGGGCCTACCAAAGCCGACCACACAGTCCTGGAGTTCAAAGTCGATGACATCGACACCGAGATGAGGGACCTCCGGGGCAAGGGCGTCAAATTCGAGGAATATGACATCCCCTCAATGGGCATCAAGACGGTCAACGGCGTTGCCACCATGGGTTCCGATATGGATATGGAGAAAGCTGCCTGGTTCAAGGACTCCGAAGGCAATATTCTAGCCTTAGGACAAATGTCCAAGGTCGTTATGGACAAAGCCATGATGGAAATGGGCACGCCTCAAAAAGCAGCAATGAGGAAATAGGCGACTTTTTTGAATTCATTCCAGACCGGCCTAGGGGCGGAGAAGGCATTTCGAGCCCTGAGGCGGTGAAAAAGGAGAATTGGATGGCTACCAAAAACGTCTCAACGGAAATCATGCTCGATGGTGCTCAGATGAGCATCGCCTCGACCATGGCCGCCATCGCCGGGTTCTTGAAAGAAAAAGGAATCCCCCTGAAGGAGTTCGTAAACTACTTTGGTGAACAATTCGAGGGTGCCTGGGCGGGTCTGGAAGGCAGAGGGGTTAATGAAGTAATGGACCACTTCCTGGACCTGGAAGTTCTTCCCATGGGTGCTGAAATAGTCTCGAAACAGTCCACTCCTGAAAAAGCCGAGGTGACGTTAACCTCCCTGCCGCCGCGGAAAGTGCTCGAAAGGTTCGGCACAACCCCCGCGGAACTTCTCAAGGGTTTCGGCGTTACAGAGCGCCAGTTCGCCTCCATCTACGATTCGTTCATTCCTGCCGCTAAAGCCATCGGATTAAAATTCAGCCATCATGCGCAGGACGGCCACGAGGTACTTGTTCTGGAAAAGGCTCGCCAGCGCTAAATCGACCACTGAAAGGAAGCAGGATGGACAATACCGTCCGTATCTACGACGAAAAAAAGAAAACAGTCGAAGCCGCCGCCAGGATCGATAAGACCGATGCCGAGTGGCAGAGGCTGCTAACTAAAAAACAATACGAGATCACCACCAAGAACGGTACCGAGGCTCCCGGCAGCATGACTTTCGATGACGTCCATGGACCGGGCGTCTTCAAATGTGTCCGCTGCGGCACCGACCTGTTCAACTACTCTACGAAGTTCGAATCAGGCACCGGCTGGCCAAGTTTCTACGAACCGGTTTCGTCCCTGAACGTCGTATTGCAGCCCGATCACTCGTTCGGCATGACCCGGACCGAGGTCCTGTGCGCCCGGTGCAGTTCGCACCTGGGACATGTCTTCGATGACGGACCGCCGCCCACCGGCAAGCGCTATTGCATGAACGGGTACGCCCTGAGATTTGTGCCCGATAGCCAGTAGATGCGTAATGAACATTTTGAGCAAGGAGTGAAATGAAAATCATCGGCTTCCCGGACATGGCTGGCCTGGTCCCGGGCATAGTTCTCCTACTTGTGGGTATTCTTATACTTATCTTCCCCAAGATCATAAACTACCTTATCGGGGCCGCGATGATCCTGGCCGGTATCGGTTGGCTTGCCGGGGGTAACCCCCTGGCTGGGATTGTTTCTATCCTGTTCGGCATTCTGGTCTTCATTTTCCCGACGATACTGAACTATCTCGTCGCGGCTTACCTTGTGTTAGTCGGTATCTGGCTGCTGATAAATAGCGCGGTGATCATCGGCATAATTTCGCTGTTGGCCGGCATCATCATACTTTTGGCACCCGAAATTCTGAACATCCTTTTTGCAGTCTACTTGATCGTGGCAGGCGCAATAGCCATCGGACATTACTATGGCTGGTTCTAAATAAGGTGGGGAGGAATAATATGGCCCAAATTGAAGTCCATCGTAAGGCTTACACCAGGAAGGATGGTACCCATGTAAAAACTGCGACTTATTATGCGAAGGATAGGGGCGAGCCCGGAAAGACACCCGAGTCACAACAGTGGTACGAACATGGCACCGAGATGAACTGGAGCAAAGACATGGCCGCCGAAACAAGGCGGCGGCACGCCCTGGAGGCTCATAAGGGAGATGAACTGGCAACAGCCAGATCGTTACAGGCACTGGCTAATGTTACTACCGATTCAGCAACCAAGAGCAGAGCCACCGCCGATGCCGACTACTTTTTTTCCAGGCACAAAGTGAATAAATAATACACAATTTGATGATGTTACTCACCGGTTAAGCGATTGCATGACCGATGGATGTTCGATCCTAAGTATAAACGAGGTTGAAAGAAGATGCCCTACCGCATTGAGCGCCGGGAAGGCCACAAGAATTCAAAGGGCGAGTCAGCTCCCTGGATCATTATCAACAAGGATCGGGAAGAGGTTGTCGGCAGCTCGGCTACCAAAGAGGATGCCGAAGCCAGTATCCGTGCCAGGTTAGCCGGAGAGCACGCCGGCTTCGTTAAAAGTAAACCGATAAATCTTTCCTAATGTAAGGAGGAAGTATGTCACTTCCGCGGTTGGGTTACACGCTGGCGCTGATCGGTGGCATATTGATGATCGTGTTCGGCATTCTCGCCGTAGCACAATCTACGTTCAGGGTCGCCTTTTACGGATGGGGCTTCTTCAATGGTGGATTGATCACTCTTCTTGCTGGCATTATTGCTGTCATTGGCGCCAGCCGAGTCCGTGAACTGGTCTGGGCGATCATCTTGATCGTGGTCGGACTCATTGGCGGCGGTTTGGGCGGACTGCTCGTTCTCATCGGCGGCATCCTGGGACTGGTCGCATCGATTTCAAGGCAGTCTTGATCCGATAATCATTCCCAAAACCTAAAAGCCCGTCAGTGAGACGGGCTTTTTCATTTAGAAATATAAAAAGTCCCCTGGCAATGGCATATTTTCCCCAAGGGGTCGCCCCCTCAGTATCGTCTGCGCTGACGCGTTTCACGGCCGTGTTCGGGATGGGAACGGGTGGGACCACGTCGCTCTTATCACCAAGAGACTTTTTAACAGAGTAAGCTATTTAGTTTTTAATCTGAACTTTTAATCTGATACCGCCACCTGTTTTCGGTTACCTCAACTCTGAAGCAAGTCAAGCCCACGACCATTAGTACCAGTCAGCTGAACACGTTACCGTGCGTACACCTCTGGCCTATCAAGCAGGTAGTCTACCTGCGGTCTTACCCTCTTGCGAGGGAGGGAGATCTCATCTTGGAGCCAGCTTCGTGCTTAGATGCTTTCAGCACTTATCTGAACCGGACTTGGCTACTCAGCAGTGCTCCTGGCGGAACAACTGATACACCATTGGTCCGTCCTTCCGGGTCCTCTCGTACTACGGAAAGCCCCCCTCAAATCTCCGGACGCCCACCACGGATAGAGACCGACCTGTCTCACGACGGTCTGAACCCAGCTCGCGTGCCGCTTTAACCGGCGAACAGCCGGACCCTTGGGACCGATTTCAGCCCCAGGATGCGACGAGCCGACATCGAGGTGCCAAACCTTGCCGTCGATGTGAACTCTTGGGCAAGATAAGCCTGTTATCCCCGGGGTAGCTTTTATCCGTTAAGCCACGGCCTTTCCACGAAGGGCCGTAGGATCACTTTGCCCGACTTTCGTCTCTGCTCGACTTGTTGGTCTCGCAGTCAAGCCTCCTTATGCCAATGCACTCTATGGGTGATTTCCATCCACCCTGAGGAGACCTTTGGGCGCCTCCGTTACTGTTTGGGAGGCGACCGCCCCAGTCAAACTACCCACCAGGCACTGTCCCCCGGCTTGCTCCGAGGTTAGAGGCTAGATTCATCAGGAGTGGTATTTCAACGTTGGCTCTGCCAGAGCTAGCGCCCTGGCTTCACAGCCTCCCACCTATCCTACACGAGATAAACCCAGTCTCAGTGTCAAGTTGTAGTAAAGCTCCACGGGGTCTTTTTGTCCAGTGGCGGGAAACCCGCATCTTCACGGGTATTTCAATTTCGCCGAGTCCCTCGTTAAGACAGCGTCCAGGTTGTTATGCCGTTCGTGCGGGTCGGAACTTACCCGACAAGGGATTTCGCTACCTTAGGACCGTTATAGTTACGGCCGCCGTTCACTGGGGCTTCGGTTCAAAGCTTCGCTTGCGCTAACCTCTCTCCTTAACCTTCCAGCACTGGGCAGGCGTCAGCCCCTATACATCAGCTTACGCTTTAGCAGAGACCTGTGTCTTTGATAAACAGTCACCCGGACCCCTTTATTGCAGCCCTGAATAATCAGGGCACCCCTTATCCCGAAGTTACGGGGCTAAATTGCCGAGTTCCTTAACGAGGGTTATCTCGATCACCTTGGGACACTTACCCCCACCTACCAGAGTCGGTTTGCGGTACGGGCGCCACTGTTTCAACGGCGACGAGGGTTTTCTTGACGGTATGGACTCAGTTAAATCGCCTTGGATCTCTCCGCAACTTCCTCCAGCCTTCAGCTTATCGCGGGAGCGGATTTACCTACCCCCACACGCCTTTGACTGGTGACACACCATGTCCAATGGGTATGCCTAACCTATCCTTCCGTGTTGCCCCTTCGCCTCTACAGCGGCGGTGCTGGAATAATGACCAGCTGTCCATCGCTCTACGCCTTTCGGCCTCGGCTTAGGCCCGACTAACCCTACGCGGATTAACCTTGCGTAGGAAACCTTAGGTTTACGGTGGGTGTGTTTCTCACACACCTTGCGCTACTCATGCCGGCATTCTCTCTTCCCCCCGCTCCACCATTGTTCACACAACAGCTTCGCTGCAGGAGGAACGCTCCTCTACCATCCTTCCGAAGAAGGATCCATAGCTTCGGTGACAGACTTGAGCCCCGTTGGGTTGTCGGCGCAGGGCCACTTAACCAGTGAGCTATTACGCACTCTTTAAAGGGTGGCTGCTTCTGAGCCAACCTCCTGGCTGTCTGGGTAGTCCAACTTCCTTTGCCACTTAGTCTGCACTTAGGGACCTTAGCTGATGGTCTGGGCTGTTTCCCTTTCGACTACGGAGCTTAGCCCCCATAGTCTCACTCCCGGACTTTGGCTTATGGCATTCATGGTTTGGTTGAATTCGGCAGGATCTCTCCCACCTAGTTCATCCAGTGCCTTACCTCCATAAGCGAACATCCGAGGCTGTACCTAGATACATTTCGAGGAGAACCAGCTATCCCTGGGTTCGTTTGGCATATCACCTCTATCCACAACTCATCCAATAGCTTTGCAACGCTAATTAGTTCGGGCCTCCACTCCGAGATTATCGGAGCTTCACCCTGGTCATGGATAGCTCACCCAGCTTCGGGTCTAATCTGTGCAACATGACGCCCTATTCAGACTCGCTTTCGCTACGGCTCCGCAACGTAGTTGCTTAACCCGCTACACAGATTAACTCGCCGGCTAATTCTTCAATAGGCACGCCGTCACCCCGATAAATCGAGGCTCCGACTGCTTGTAAGCACACGGTTTCAGATCTATTTCACTCCCCTCTCGGGGTGTTTTTCACCTTTCCCTCACGGTACTAGTCCACTATCGGTCATCAAGAGTATTTAGCCTTACCATGTGGTCATGGTTGATTCCCACAGGATTCCGCGTGTCCCGTGGTACTTAAGAACAGATTAGGAGCCTAGCTCTTTCGCTTACTGGACTATCACCGTCTATGGTGGCTCTTTCCAGAGACCTTCTGCTAGAGTTCGGTTGGTAACTCCTTTGCCCGTTTAACACCGGGCGTTATCTGTCTTACTACCCCCCAGAAGCTTAGGCCGTTAAACCACTGAGCTTATGGAGTTTGGGCTGTTCCCGTTTCGCTCACCGCTACTTCGGGAATTTTTTATTTTCCTCGGGGTACTGAGATGTTTCACTTCCCCCGGTTACCTCTACTCAGCCTATGTGTTCGGCTGAGAGTGTCCCGATTTTATCGGGACGGGTTGCCCCATTCGGAAATCCCCGGTTAAGCTTGCTAGACAGCTAGCCGAGGCTTATCGCAGTCTTGCCACGTCCTTCATCGCCCCTTGATGCCAAGGCATCCACCGTGCGCTCTTTCCCGCTTGACTTGCTTCAGATTTGAGATAACCTATTACTTTTTTGGCGGTATTCAGTTTTAAAGGTTCAGTACAATAAGAAACGGCTTGGCGTTTTCACCAAGCCGTCTTGGTTAACACCGTTAGTGCGCTTTATGTTGCTCTATCAAACATCATTATTTTCAAACGCGAAAGATATAATAGCACAGGCTTCAAGGTCGTGTCAAGACCCCTGGCAGCTTTAGGTGGAGATGGTCGTTAAATATTTTCAGTTCTTTCATCAGGGGATTGCTGACAGCCAGTTCGGAAAACGTCCAACCACACGAAAATCGCCTTACGTTCCAGCTTGACATCGAAGCCTTCTTTATCCTATAAAAGTACTTTGTGACTATTCCTTTATAAGGGGGTTTTACCTTGAGAGCCGACAACGAAACCAGGAGCATTATCAACAGCTTATTGGAACAGTATAAAGCCGCTGTAGAGGCGAGAAACGCTGACGCTATCATCGCATTGACCACCAACGATCCCAATATGCTGAACATCGGACCCGGTAAAGACGAAATGAGCATCGGCACGGGCCAATTGAAAGAATACTATCAAAAGCTATTCGCGACTGCAGACACTATCACTTTGAAATACGGCTACACCACCATCAAATCTAACGGCAACGTCGCCTGGGTCTCCAGCCATTTATGGGAAACCTTAAAAAAAGGGGCGAACCGCCAACTTGCGCTGGACATGCGCATGACCGCCGTTTTTGAGAAGATCGAAAACAAATGGGGATTCAGCGAGATGCACTTTTCGATCCCGTCGGAAGTGAAGATGCCCGAGCCCTCGGCTGAAGAAAAGGCCGCCGAGGAAGCCGCCGCCGCCGCCGCCAAAGCAGCGGAGGAAGCCAAAAAGAAAGCCGAAGAAGACAAGAAGAAAGCGGAGATGAAGGCCGACGAACCCCCGACCGACCAATCATTCTTCGATTATTACTAATAGTAAAGAGGTCGATCAGAAAGGGAGCTAAAAAGGCTCCCTTTCTTTTTTAGGCAACCATTTCGATCGCTGAAATCCTCAAAGCTTGAACGCAGGGCATGATAATGATAGATTATTACCGTCCTTAGTTCTTTAGGACTAATTCCGTCAACTGCCGAGAGTGATATTTGTATTCCATAATCTCAACCGAAGAACTGGTGCCCAGGGTTCGGCTTTACCGGATATCCGCACCCCGAATCGCTAAAAAAGCTGCCGCCGGCCAGTTTGTTATCGTGCGCGTTGGTGAAAATGGCGAGCGCATACCCTTGACCATCGCGGACTGGGACGCGCGGGAAGGCAGCATCTCCATCGTTTTCATGGAGGTCGGCACCACCACCACCAAGCTCAGCCGCCTTCAGGTTGGAGATGCCGTCGTCGATATCGTAGGACCGCTCGGCAATCCCACCGAAATCGAAAATTTTGGCACCGTCTGCCTCATGGCTGGCGGTTTCGCCACCGCTACCATCATGCCGATCGCACGAGCCATGAAAACCGCCGGTAACCGGGTGGTTACCATCGTGGGGGCCCGTAACAAAGACCTGCTATTTTGGCGGGACCGGCTTTCCTCCGTGTCGGACGAACTGATCATTACCACCGACGACGGATCGGCGGGGCGAAAAGGTGTAGTCACCGAGCCAATTAAGGAGATGCTGGAGCGAGGCGAGCGGATCGATCGTGTTATCGCCATCGGTCCTAGCATTATGATGAAGTTTTCAGCGCTGACGACAAAACCCTTTGGGGTAAAAACTATCGTATCGATGAATCCGATTATGATCGATGGCACCGGCATGTGCGGTTGCTGCCGCGTTTCGATCAACGGACAAACGCGTTTCGCCTGCGTCGACGGACCCGAGTTCGATGCCCACGCAATCGATTGGGACAATTTCATGGCCCGCCAGCGCACTTATGTCGAGGAAGAAAAACGGTCCTTGGAAACCTGCCGGTGTCCAAAGTCTTGACGTGCTAAATGAACGAAGAAACAAGCGGTAAAAAAACCAAAGCCAAGATCGATTTGAATCGCGTCGCCATGCCGAAGCAGCAGGCGGAGTCGCGGCGTCAGAATTTTTCGGAGGTCGCGACCGGGTATACCGCTGATGATGCCATAAGGGAAGCCTCGCGCTGCATCGAGTGCAAGGCTCGTAATTGCGTAGAAGGCTGTCCGGTAGCTATCGATATTCCCGAGTTTGTCTCTGCAATAAAAACCGGCGATTTCGCGACCGCCGACAAAATCATCAAACAGACCAACGCTCTGCCGGGGATCTGTGGGCGTGTTTGCCCCCAGGAATCCCAATGCGAAGCGGTTTGCAGCCTGGCCAAGAAAAAGGCCCCGGTTGCCATTGGCCGGTTGGAGCGTTTCATTGCCGATTGGAAATTGGGCAATCGTTCGGAAAGCGAAATCGGGGAAAAGCCGTCGACGGGGAAAAAGGTGGCGGTCATCGGTTCGGGACCTTCCGGCCTAACCTGCGCAGCTGAATTGGCGAGGCTCGGCCACGCTGTCACAATTTTTGAGTCTCTTCACGTTGCCGGCGGTGTCTTGATGTACGGCATTCCGGAGTTCCGGTTGCCCAAGAGCATTGTTCAAACAGAGATTGAATACGTCAAAAGCCTCGGGGTCGAGATCGTTCTGAACGCGGTTGCTGGCAAAACCTTCACCATCGACGAACTTTTTGAAGACGACTTTCAGGCGGTCTTTTTGGGTACGGGAGCGGGGTTGCCCCTTTTCCTAAATATCGAGAACGAGAATGCGCCCGGGGTTTATTCAGCCAACGAATTCCTGTCCCGGGTCAACCTTATGAAAGCCTACCGTTTCCCAGAATTCGATACGCCTCTCAAGGTCGGCAATGAAGTCGCTGTAATTGGCGGCGGAAATGTCGCCATGGATGCCGCCCGTTGTGCTGTCCGTCTCGGCGCGAAAGTCACGGTGGTGTACCGCCGGAGCCGTGAAGAAATGCCGGCCCGCCTCGAGGAAGTGGAAAACGCCGAAGAGGAAGGCATCGATTTCCTCTTCTTGACCAACCCAGTCTCGTTTCAGGTAGATGAACGGAAATGGGTTTCAGGAATGACCTGCCAGAAGATGACGTTGGGGGAGCCTGACGCCTCAGGCAGGCGGCGTCCTGTACCGATCGATGGCTCCGAATTCAACCTTCCTGTAGACATGGTCGTCGTCGCTTTAGGCACTCGGCCTAACCCTCTCATCGCCCGGTCAGCGCCTGATCTGGCTTTCGCCAGCAAAGGCACCGTCATCGCCGACGAATCGACAGGTTTGACGAAAAAGAATGCCGTTTGGGCCGGCGGCGATATCGTCACCGGTTCCGCAACGGTTATTTCGGCCATGGGAGCCGGCAAGACGGCGGCCAGGGATATAGATAGCTACCTCGCCTCGCTCTAACTAAAAAGGCGACCGATCATAGTCGCGGTTTCATCGTGTCCCGGCAGTTCGGCAACGGTGACAATGATCAGCAGTACCGCCAGGCCCAACACAGCCACACCGGCAACCGACAGCTTTGCCATTCCTTGCAAGCCGTTTTTCCACCGACCTATCATTTCGCTCGACCGCAACTCGTACATGTCCTAAGCTGGATCAAATTGCCCGGAACGAAATAAAAAGGAGGCTCTTTCGAGCCTCCTTTTTATTTTCTATTCCGAAGAAGCTTACTTATTGTAACCGCCATCCAAAGCGGTGAAGGTGCTGTTGATACCGAACTGGGGTAGAGAAGAATTCCACCATTCTTCCGGATCCTTGAAAGCGCCATAGCCAAAGGTTCTGCCCATTGTGGCAAGGAAGGGATTGAAGATACCGACAGTAGGAATTGTCGACTTCAGTACCTCGTGGACCATTGCGCCTTCGCCGGTGGAGAAAGTGCAGTTCGCCGCGCAAGCGCTGCAGCCGGAACCGGGAATAAATTCCTTGCTGTAGTTGTTGCAGGATGAGCCGTTGAAATAGTAAACCTTACGTCCAGTGGCATGCTGGGTATCAGGTTTTCCGTTGATCGCCGGCATTTCGTAGGTCGGTGGGCCAAAATCTAATTTTGGAATGGAATTAGACGGACAGGTGTCTGCGCAGATGCCGCAGGTCTGGCAGAATTTCCATTTGCCGGCATCGATGGGATGGGTCTCGGCCAGAGGCATATCGGTTACCTGGGCAAGATCGGTCGATCGGGGACCCCAGGCGGAAATCACCCAGTTGGTCATACGGGCATTTTCCGCCTTACCGGTCATGACAGCGACGCCGGGGGTCTGGAAGCAGTCGGTGCCGTGGCCGGTACCGCCGAACATGTTATAGCCCAGAGCCCTCATAAACTGGTAGGTACTGTAAAATGCCATGTTGCGGGTGCCGGAGTTGGCTACCAGGTTCGACTTTGAGATCCTGGAAGGATATGTCCGGTCGGTTTCCCTGGGTTCCGGTCCGCCGAGATAGATGACGTTTAGGTCTTTGGTCGGAATGACCCATTTCGTGGTTGTGTAGTAAGGTTCGGCGACGTCCTCATATACGATAGGCCTCGCGGCTGAATCCGGTACATTTGCCGGATCAGTGTCAATATATTTATCCCCTGTAGCGCTTCCTTTTTCGTTCTTGGCCACCAGCTTGGTGCGCCATTTGCTGTCCAGGTTGTTAGCGCCGACTTCAGCCATGCCGAACAGCCTGACAGCGGCGACCATCATCTTCAAGTTTTCTTCAGGAGTGCCCTGCCACTTGGGTACACCCAGTGATTCAGGGGTTGTGACGTTGATCTTGCCATCAATTTCGGGACCGAGGAACGACACAGACCACCGGTTAGCCTGGCTGAGACCTGTTCTCAAGGCTTCCCATTTGTGGCCGAAACCGGGGGTATTGGCCTTCATCCTCTGGGCTTGAAGACCCGCCGAGGCTGCACCGATCTTGAGAATGTAGTCTTTGCCATAATATTTGGCGCGGATATTGGAGCACTGTCCCATATAACGCCGGTCGTAGCGCTCCATCAGGTCCCAGTCCAGTTCAACAGCTGGATCCAGGCGTTCGCGCTCTTTGACGTACCAGGGATGTTTCTGCATGGAATCGCCGGATGCGGATAGTTCATCAAGATCATGGAAAGTCGGGGCTACCAGGGCAGCTCCACCGACGCCCGCGCCGGCGATACCAAGTGCTTTCATGAATTGCCTTCGAGAAACCGTGCTATGGAACAGGGACATTTTCACACTCCTCATTTTATTTCTCTCAAATTACAATCTGTCACTTCCAAAGTAAATACGCATTTATGCTGATTTATTTTTATTAATCCAGATTAGAACGTAAAGATTAATTTATATTAATGTTCATTCTTAAAAAAAGCATCTGGGGAAAGATATTTAAACCAAGAAGGAGCCTTTTTGGGGAGCCTCCCTAGACCGTTGAGGCTGAATGTTCTGCTCTAAACGGCCGTTGCCGTTATTGCCTTCAATTAATAGGATGATGGGCAGTTTTTAGGTCTTGACATGATATCGGATATTTAGGAACGGTTACTCACCAACTAATTTGGGCGGTACGGAGGTCTGGCTCGGGCAAGAAATGAAACCAGCCCTATTTTGTTCGGCACAATAAGACGTCCCTTCCTTTAAATTAGGAGCAACGACGTGAGTAATAAAATCCCCGATCATCCGCATGAAAACCGGATCATGAGCCCGATTATTAGCATCGATGGCGTAGTGATAAGCGGCGATCCAGTCTCCGGATTTCGAGGCTGCTACCGCGGCTGCAAAAGTCGCCAGGTCTGTTTTTGACCAGAAACTAGCTTTTTTATAAAGACTTAATGCCAGATCTGCGTTTCCGGCTTCGATAGCCTGGTGCATTGTTTTCTCTAAGGTTGCAGCGCTTAAATCTGTTTCACCCGATTGCCCATAGCCATGGCAGGCCAGGCAACCACCATAACACCGGCCTTTCTGAAAGTGAGGGCACTCAGCGCAATAGTCAAAACAGCCGGTACCCAGAAATTGGGTGTCGAGATGCTTCATGAACCAGTCTTCAATCTCTTTTTCCGAGTGAAAATCGGTCAACTTAAGCCGAACTGATTTGGACAAAGCAAAGCAACGCAGCACTTCGAGTTCTGGAGTAACGTCGAGCACTGGGGCGCAGGGTCCCATGCCTGAAGCAGTCCCGGGATGATACTGCCTGATCCACGCTAGGTCGCTGTCCTTGAAAAAACATAGCGGTACAGGACAATCAAGATTGGCTTCGAGGTTCAAGGCTGCTGCTTTTCTCAGCATGACCATACAACGTTCGGCAAGAGCAGGGAATTCCGTTGTGGGCACGACATTCGATTGAGTGCCCCGGATCGGATTGGCGACTGTCCAGGTGAATCGAGATAGTCCAAATCGTTTTGCTAGATTCGGAATAAAATCAGGATCGAAATCCAGGCGCCATACGTTGAAACCGATCGAAACTTTGAAACCCTTTCTTAATGCGGCTTCAACGTTATTGATCACTTTATTGAAATGCTTCGGGTTGCGATAGTCCCTTGGCTCGTTGATATTGAAAACAATTGAGATCTCTTGAGGAGGCAGTTCATCAAGTAGTTCTTTATTGAATATGCCGCCGCTGAGAATCCGTAATGAGGTGCCGGGTGAAGCCTGGCGAAATATCTTCACAATGGTTGAAAGTTTGGGGTGGAGAAAGGGCTCCCCTCCCAATAGCGATAGGTAATCCAACCGGGAATTGTTTGCCCACTTGGCGAATACGGCAATATTTTCGAGAGAAATGGCGCCTTGCTTGCCGTCTTCGCGTTCTGCTGATTCAAAACAGTAAGGGCATGAATTTGAACAGGCTCTTGTTAAAACAAGATTCATAAAATTTTCCCCACGAGAACTTCATAAAGTTTTCATGTTATACAGCAGGAAGCACTGCCGAATCCGGACCTAAGGCAGGGGGTTCCCCACAAGTGGGGGAACCCCCTGCCAGAATCTTCCCTCGTTTGGGAATGCTAGTAGGCGTCGGAGGCGTACATTGTTGAGTCGAAGCCGTAAGCAGGCAGGTTGGATGACCACCAGCGGGTGACCTCGTCACCGGTTTTGAGGGAATAACCAAATACATCGTGCATATTGGAGAAGAAAGAGTTGAACAGACCGGTCGTCGCGGTGGTACCCTTTACTACCTGATGGATCATGGCGCTATTGAGGCCGGCAAAGACACAATGACCCCAGCAGACGTTGCAGGTAGCTACTGCTCGTTGGTAGAGCTGGCTGGTGGGCATATCGGTCCAATAGGTCTTGCGGCCAAGCTTAGCCCATTCGCCGCTCTGGCGAATACCTTCCCACGGCAGCTGGTAAACCTTGGAGCCTGCCTGGCTTGGGCCGGGTCCTTCCCAGGTTGGTTCTGTCCCTTTTTTCTGGATGGAGCCTGACGGACAATAATCAGCGCACAAGCCGCATGATTGGCACATACGCCAGATCCCGGCATCGACCGGCTTGGTAGGTGCGATGGGAAGTGTGGTCAGGAAGTCGAAGTAGCCACCGAAGGGACCGAACTCGGGGCTGATCGACATGATGGTATGACGGGAGTTCTCTGAAAGTCCTCCCAAGACTGCACCGGCGTTGGATGGAACGGCGCGATAAGGCTCGTCATGCATGCTTTCGTAGCCGAGACCGGTGATGAACGCCTGGGTGCAGGCGCGGGGAACTTCGCGCAGGCGATAACGAGTTTGAGTCAGCCGCCCGAGGACAGTCGGACGAGAACGATTGAGGTTATTGTCCTGCATGATGAGATAGGTGATGCCATATAGTGGAACATTGGGCAGATAGGTAATGGCTGTCTTGGAGTCGTAAGAGAAATTTGGTTTATCCGAGAATACCATCGGCTTGGTCGCTGTGGTTGGCGGTTGGGATGTGGCGTATTGGATACCCGGATTCTCACCGGTGAGCCCGATGAGTTTCTTGTGGTGCTCGTTGATTTCAGCGGTGCCGATGGCTGATGCACCGAAAAAGACCATGGCGGCTCTCAGGATCATTGTGCCTTCCTCCGGCGTGCCGCTCCATTTAGGAACGCCCAGATCAGCAGGAGTTTTGACACCGGTGATTTGACCGAACTTCTGATCAGCGGTAGCAATACGCAAGCCACCCGCGGCACCTGCTAATGCCCTGTCCTTCAAACCATAACCAGGTTCATCGTCCTTCAGTCTTGCATCATCAGATTTGGAAGATTTAACCATGGCGTTATACTTTTCGACGCCGGTGTACTGGGCAACCAGTGCTGCAGATTGGGTCTGGTAGCTGTAATGCCGCTTCATCAAGTCCCAATCGATCTCGACGGTTGGCTCCTCGACCTCTTTGACGTACCATGCCCGCTTTGGGCCTTTTCCCTCGGTAGCAAGTAGTTCGTCAAGATCATGGAACGCCGGAGCTGCCATAGCCGCTCCTCCGATACCCGCACCCACCAACCCAAGGGCTTTCATAAAGTCGCGCCGGGAAACTGTGCTGTGGAAACCAGACATGTTACTCCCCTCCCTAATTTATTTTTTAAAGTCAGGATACCATGTCTAGTTTGTGTGTAAATCCGCATTTATGCCGATTTATTTTTATTAATCTCCGCCTGAACGGAAAGATTAATTGATATTAATGTTGTACTTCATGGCGAAGAGATGAGGAATGGTAGCGGGCAATTATAAGAACCTCCAGCTAAAGCTGGAGGTTCTTATAATCGATTAGAGTTTTAAAGTGACGGTCTTTTTAGCCGTAGCTGGTGTGAGTCGCAAAGAGAGCGGAGTTGAAGCCGTAAGACGGCCGGGACATATCCCACCAGGTTTCAACGGCCTCTCCTTCAAGCATGTTGTATCCGAATGTCTCATGCATGGTGGCGAAGAAAGAATTGAAAAGGGGCGTGGTGGCTGCTGTGCCTTTGACAAGCGCGTGAATCATGCCAAGGTTAGCACCATTGAACACGCAATTGCCCCAGCAGCGGTTGCAAACAGCAACTGATCTCACGTAAAGCTGGCACGTAGGCATATCGGTCCAAAAGCTCTTACGGCCTAGCTTGTGGAATTCGCCACCGGCGTCCTGGCGCAGAGTTGACCAGTAAGGAGAGGTAAACTTTTCGACAGGCGTGGTGGCACTTGGGCGGACATCGTAGGAAGGTTCGCCGTCGCCCTTCTTCTGAATCGAACCCGAAGGGCACTTCTCTGCGCAGATGCCGCAGGATTGGCAGAACTTCCAGATGCCGGCATCAATCGGGTGCGAGTTCGCCAGCGGCAGGTCGGTCAGCATATCGAAAAGGCCGCCATAAGCGCCGTAAGTGGGGTTAATGGCCATAATGGAATGGCGGGAGTTTTCAGCCAAGCCGGTCAAAACGGCAGAGGCGCCTGATGGCATGCAGCGGTAAGGAACATCGGCCATACTCTGGTAACCAAGACCAGTAATGAAGTCCTGGGTGCAGGTGGTTGTCTCGCGGCGCATGCGATAGCGGGTTTGGGCGGTCTGCCCGAGTTTCGTCGGCCGGCGCCGGTTGAGTTCAAGGTCATGGGGGATCAGGTAGCTGATCGAATGAAGCTGAATTCCATCCGGGATCGTTGTGACGTTGTCGGTTGGACCCGACCACGTAAAGGTAGGCTGGTCGGCAAAAACGATCGGTTTGATCGTGGACGACTTCGGTTCCTTGTTGTAGTCTCCAGTGCCCGGATTGTCACCCGAGAGGCCGACCAGGTTTTTGTTCAGCTCTTCTGCACCGAAGTCCATAGCGCCAAAGAACACCATAGCCGCCCTCAGCATCTTAAAACCTTCTTCCGGGGTGCCGGTCCACTTGGGCACGCCGAGCTGCTCGGGCGTCTTGACCTTCTTGCGTCCGAATTTATCAGCTTCGCAGGTTGGGATAACGCCGCCGACGCCGCCAGTAACACCGGCCAATGAGATACCCGAATAAGTACCGCCGTTGGCCGCGCTGAGAGCCAAATCACGTAACAGATAACCCGGCTCATTGGCTTTACACCGGTCAACATCGGGCGCTTCGGTCTTGGCCATGGCGTTGTATTTCTCAAGACCGACATACCTGGCGGTAACCGCTGCGGATTGTGTGGAATGACCGCCATGGACGCGCTTTACCAGGCTCCAGTCCATTTCAACGGTAGGTTCATGAACTTCCTTGATCCACCAGGCGCGTTTGCGTTCGCCGCCGGATGCTGCCAGCTCGTCCAGGTCATGGAATGCTGGGGCACCCGCCATGGCACCCATGGCTCCCGCGCTTACCAGACCGAGGCCTTTCATGAATTCTCGGCGACTGACTGTGCTGTGGAAACCAGACATCCTCTTCTCCTTAATATTATTTATTTCTATATAACTTACAATTAGATTGTCGGATTGTAAATACGCATCTATGCTGATTTATTTTTATTAATATATATCCAAAGCTAATGATTAATATTGCTTAATGTTTTCTGTTATCGGTAGCTCAGCATAGGCTTCAACAAACGGTCGGCGGTCGGTGGGTATATAAAAAAGAGGGCAGGCCATAAAGCCTGCCCTCACTACCGATAGCAGAATTGATCTAGTATCCCATGTCCTTTGCGTAGACTGTGGAATCAAAGCCGTATGCTGGCAGCGATGAATGCCACCACCTTTCAATCTCCTCTTCCGTCTTCATACCATATCCCATCGTGGGATGCATGGCCGAGAAGAAACTATTGAATAACGGCGTGAGGGACGCGGTGGCCTTAACCACCTGGTGTATCATTGCTCCGTTGGCCCCGTTGAAGACGCAGTTGCCCCAACAAACATTGCATCGTTCCCCATTCATGTTCCGTCTCACCCAAAGCTGGCACTGCGGCATATCTGTCCAATAGGTCTTCCGCCCGAGTTTATGGAACTCACCTTCAGTCCGTATGCCTTCCCAGGGCAGAATATGCGCCTTGGATTCATGGCTCGGCGTGACTTCCCAGCTCGGATCACCCTCGCCTTTTTTAACGATCGAATTGGAGGGGCAGAGATCAGCACAGAGACCGCAGCTCTGGCAGAACCGCCAGATACCTGCATCGATCGGCTTGGTGTGTTCCAGTGGTAGCGTAGTCAGCAAATCGAAATAACCGCCAAAAGCGCCGAATTCAGGGCTGATGGACATGATGGAATGGCGACCGTTTTCGGATAAACCGCCGAGTACTGCCCCGGCGTTCGAAGGTATTGCCCGGTAAGGCTCATCAAGCATGCTCTGGTATCCCAGTCCTTGTATGAAGCCCTGTGTGCAAGCGCGAGGAACTTCACGTAAACGATAGCGGGTCTGGGCAACGCCTCCTAGTGTTCCGGGACGCATCCGGTTTAATTCACTGTCCTGAGGGATTAGATAGGTAATGCTATAAAGAGGCACATTGGGCAGATAAGTAATCCCTGTTTTTGCGTCAAAGCTGAAATTCGGATCGGTCTTTGAGAATTCTATCGGTTTGGTCACCGTAGTCGGAGGCTGCTTATCGTAGTATGAAATACTCGGATTCTCGCCGGTCAAACCGATCACCTTTAGATGATGATCATCGATAGCCGCAGTGCCAATATCCGCTGAACCGAAGAAGACCATGGCTGCTCGAACCATTATAGTCGCTTCTTCAGGTGAGCCAGTCCATTTGGGCACGCCACGCTCTTCTGGAGTCTGGACTTTCTTCTGGCCGAATTTAAGATCGGACGCCGTATTCCCGAGGGCGCCGGAACCGATGCCATTGGCTGAAGCTAAGGCCTGATCGCGTAATCGGTAGCCAGCCTGATTGGCCTTCATCCTATCGGCGGGGCTTGGGCCAGTTGCTACTTCGGCATTGTACCTATCCAGACCGGGATAAGCCGCGACGATCGCGGCTGACTGAGTGCTATAATTGTAGTGGCGCTTCATTAAGGACCAGTCTATTTCAACGGTCGGTTCGTCGACTTCCTTAACCCACCAGGCACGCTTCCGGGTGGACACGCTGGATGACATCAATTCGTCCAGGTCGTGGAAGGCTGGGGCAGCTGCCATTGCACCACCGATACCGGCACTGACCAATCCCAAGCCTTTCATAAAATCGCGGCGGGTTACTGTGCTGTGGAAAACAGACATGATTCTCTCCCTTCGTGTAATTACTTCTGAGTTATAGATTACAACATTGATATCAAATGTAAATCCGCATTTATGCTGATTTATTTTTGTTAATCTAGCTGTAAAGCTTAAGATTAATATATCTTAATCTTTACCGTCGAATATTAAAGGGCTTTCAAATTGAGGGTGAAAAGTGAGTTCGATAAGAATACCTGCTATTTGAGAATAGGATTGAAATAATAAGAGAGGGGTAGGCCATAAAAGCCTGCCCCTCTCCTTTTCGAAATGATATTTATGCTAGTAACCCATGTGCGTGGTGTACATCGTTGAATCAAAGCCATAGCTGGGTAGATACATATCCCACCATTCTTCGATGTCATCCCCTTCCTTCATTCCGTAACCAAAACTCGGGTACATGGCGGCGAAGAAACCGTTGAACAGACTGGTTGTTGAAGCCGTAGCCTTTACCACCTGGTGAATCATGGCGCTGTTGGCACTATTAAACACACAGTTCCCCCAGCATACATTGCAGGTCGCCACGCTTCTGACATAAATCTGGCACGACGGCATATCAGTCCAGTAGGTCTTGCGGCCCATCTTATGGAATTCGCCGCCAGCGTCCTGTCGAAGAGTTGACCAATACTCTCCTGTCAGTTTATCAGCCGGATTAGTTTTAGACGGTCTAACCTCCCAGGAGGGCTCGGCTTCGCCTACTTTGGTGATCGATTCGGAAGGGCATTTGTCAGCGCAAAAACCACAGGTCTGGCAGAAACGCCAGATACCAGCGTTAATAGGTTTGGTTGGCGCAAGCGGTAAGGTCGTCAGGAAATCGAAATACCCGCCGAAGGCGCCCACCTCAGGGCTAATGGCCATGATCGAGTGACGTGAGTTCTCAGCCAAACCACCAAGCACAGCACCGGCATCAGAAGGAATAGCCCGATAGGGTTCATCAAGCATACTCTGGTAGCCCAAGCCCATGATAAAAGCCTGGGTGCAGGCACGGGGCAATTCGCGCAGGCGGTAGCGCGTCTGGGCGAGGCGACCCAGGGTCGTCGGGCGCCTCCGGTTCATCTCGTTATCCTGAGGCTGCAGCCAGGTGATACTGTATAGCGGTACATTAGGCAGATAAGTGATGCCCGTTTTGTCATCGAATGAAAAATCAGGCTGATTCGCAAAGACTAATGGTTTTGTGGATGTCGTTGGCGGCTCTTTGTGCATGTATGCCGTGCCCTGGTTTTCACCGGTCAAACCGATCAGTTTCTGATGGTGTTCGTTGACTTCGGCTGTGGCAATGGCTGAGGAGCCGTAGAACATCATGGCTGCGCGCACCATCTTAGTAGCTTCCTCCGGAGAGCCCGACCACTTTGGTACGCCGCGCTCTTCGGGGGTTGTGACCTTCTTCTGGCCGAACTTCAAATTGGAAGCCGTACTCCCCGCAGATATGCTGACGGCGCCGCTGCTAAGAGCCGCATCTCGTAACAGGTAACCAGGTTCGTTGTCTTTCATCCGATCGTCGTTGCTTTTTTCCGTTTTTGACATAGCGTTGTAAGCGTCGAGACCGGGATAACGGGCTACCACAGCTGCAGATTGTGTGCTGTGCCCGCCGTGATGCCGCTTCATAATGCTCCAGTCGATTTCAACAGTGGGCTCGTCAACTTCCTTAACCCACCATGCTCGCCTCGCCCTTTTATCACCGGAAGCTGTTAATTCATCGAGATCGTGAAAACTCGGTGAAACTAGAGCAGCGGCGCCGGTGGCGGTCAAGCCCAAACCTTTCATAAAATCGCGGCGAGTTACTGTACTATGAAACAAGGACATTTGCTTTCGTTCCTTTCATTATTCTGATATTCGCAGTCTTTCCTGCCGCCAATCGGCCTTTCCCGATGGCCAACTAGCATACCCTGCCTCCATTCCTTTTTTTACCTAATGAAAATCTAATATTAAGTTACTTTTTAACTTTAATTTAATCCTTAAGTAATCTGATATAATCAATGCTTTTTACAAGCCTTTTAGTTGTATTATGGCATCTACCATACTGAATACATCGTTCTTTGGTACTAGTACTATGCTGATTTATTTTTGTTAATGCGGCATTTATATTAGGAGATTAATTAATCGTAATCTTTTTGGCCGGATTAAAAATGAGATATTTTTTGTGATATGATGTTGCGAAAATCCTCACAAACAAATCCACTTAAAGGAGCGTGGATGGCTCAAAATTCTCCAAGCTCGGACACTTACCGGGTTATTTTCAAAAACTACCCTGACCCCATCATTTTTTGTACCGTTGGAACTTTCACAATCGAGGAGGCAAGTCCGAGCGTCTGTTCGCTGTACGGTTATGCCCGGGAAGAAATCTTACGAGAGAGCATTTCCAAAATCGTCGCGCCCGAAAGTTGGGAAGCCTTGAAAAAGATGTTGTCAGCGATTCCCGAAGGGGTTCAGGCATCCTTCGACGCGACTCTTGTGTCACGACAGGGCAGGCTTTTCCCCACTGAGATTAACGCCCGACTCTTTGAATTTAATGGTCAAAAAGCTGCTGTGCTTGCTTGCCGTGATGTCGGCTTTCGCAAAGGCACAGAAAAACAACGCGAGGATCTCCTGCAACAGGAAATCAAGCTCCGGGAAAAATTCCAGGCTGACAAAGATATGCGGACTAACTACACTCGAGCCCTGGTGCACGAGTTGAAAACGCCTTTGACCTCACTTATAGCTTCAAGTGATTACCTGGTGTCCCATATCCGGAAAGAACCGCTACTCAGCTTTGCCAAGAACATCAACTTCGGCGCCAAAGCCGTCAACCATCGTATCGATGAGCTGCACGACCTTATCAGATTGGAACTTGGCACCCTCAACCTTAAATTCTATCCCGTGAATCTTCGGCAATTGCTTCGGGAAATCACAGAATTTGTTAAACCGACCGCCGAAAGAAGCGAACTAGCTTTCAGCCTCGACCTGCCTGCCAGGCTGCCCCGGGTCTGGGGAGACCGGGAACGCCTGCAACAGGTGATTATGAACCTGCTGAACAACGCCTTCAAATACACACCCAAGAAGGGTTCGGTCATCATGAAAGCGTCCGTTCAACCGGGCGAGTTGGTCGTTGAAGTCACGGACACGGGCTGCGGAATGTCGCCTGACACCCAAAAGGCATTGTTCCAGCCGTATGAACGTCGTGATCCAGGTCAACAGCGGAAGGACGGACTTGGGTTGGGATTGGTGATAACCCGGGCAATCGTAGAAAGGTACAAGGGCAGGATCTGGGTGGAGAGCGAACTCGGTCGGGGCAGCCGTTTTTTTGTAGCCCTGCCTACCGTTAAAAAAGGGGGAAAGAATGAAAGCGCTGATAATTGATGACGACGACGGCATTATCCAACTGGTTTCCCTCTGTCTCGGCGTAATCTGGCCCGATATCAAGATCGTCTGGACTCACCTGGGCGGAGAGGGTTCGGAACTGGTAAAAACCGCTGCGCCTGATCTGGTCGTGCTTGATCTTGGCTTGCCAGACATGAGCGGTTACGATGTTCTGAGGTCGATCCGGTCGTTTTCCAAGGTGCCCCTAATCGTGCTAACTGTCAGAAACGAAGAAGTCGACGTTGTACGCGCTTTCGAACTGGGGGCTGATGACTACATTGTAAAGCCGTTCCGCCAGTTTGAGTTCCTCGCCCGCGTTCGTTCAGCGCTCTCCCGGTTCGTGCCTCAGCCGGCCAGGGGAGAGGAACTCAGGCTCACCTTCGGGGATTTCCACTTCGATGCTTCACTGCGGAGGTTGGAGTATCATAACAGGTCCATCGATCTCACCTCCACGGAAAGCGTCACCCTGCGTATCTTGTTGGAAAACGCTGGAAACGTGGTCAACCACAAGACTATTGCTCAGCAGATATGGGGCCATCCGGTCCCTGACGATGTTAAGATCATTCGTGTCTACATCAGACATCTTCGCGAAAAAATCGAGGCCGACCCCAATAACCCCAGTTTGATCCTCACCAAGGCCGGCGAAGGCTACCTGTTAGCCAAGACTAACTAAGAAACAGCTTAGTCGCCCCCGCCGGAACCTGAGTGGTTGAGTTCTGTTATGTTGCCCCATGCTAGGCACAGGGTATAAAATATTAAATACTTCCCGCGAATCAAGAGGCAGAAATGGCGATCGAACTGGTCCATGTCGGCTTTGGCAATATCCTGGCGATGAATCGTCTTATCGCTATCGCCCCGCCCGGCTCCGCCCCCATCAAGCGCATCATCCAGGAGAGCCGCAACAAGGGTACGTTGATCGATATGACCAACGGCCGGAAAACCAAGGCGGTGATTTTTACCGATTCAGGTCACGTGGTTTTAGCCGCACTGGCACCTGAAACCATCACTGGCCGCGTCAGTATTGGCCGCGGTGCCATGAAGACGGATGTCGCCGAGGTACCGCTTGACCTTTAGCCCGCCCCGGCCGGCTCCGGTCCTGCTCATACTTTCAGGACCTTCAGGAGTTGGCAAGGACGCCGTGCTCGAGCGGATGAAGGAGCGCCGCCTGCTCGGCCTCAAATTCGTCACTACGATTACCACCCGGTCCCAGCGCCCCCGGGAGATCGACGGCAAAGACTACCATTTCACCACCCAGGCCGAGTTTAAAAAGTTGATTGCCCGAAACGAACTCCTTGAGTGGGCTGAGGTTTATGGCAATTTTTATGGCGTGCCCAAGTCCGCTGTTCGTGAAGCATTGAGGCAAGGCTCCGACGTCATCGTGAAGGTAGATGTCCAGGGGGCAGCGTCGATCAAAAAGATCGCCCCAGAGGCAGTGTTTGTTTTCATGCTGCCGCCTTCGTTGGAAGAACTAAAGGCCCGGCTGGCACGCCGCTTGACCGAATCGCCGGAGACTTTAAAGAGGCGGCTTGAGACGGCGCCTGAAGAACTCAAGCAACTGCCTGCGTTCGATTATTTCGTCGTCAACCACGACGGCAAGCTAGATCAGGCGGTTTCGGAGATCTCGGCTATCATCGCCGCCGAAAAATCGAAGGTTCACCCCCGCCAGATTGACCTGTAAACGCCGGGCCCGGCCGCTCCAAACGACCGGCTCCAAGCATTTAAAATATTAGGTTCAAGATCCAAAATAACAGGGCCGCGATAATCCCCGCCGCAGGGATGGTCATGATCCAAGCCCACACGATGCGCAGAGTCACTCCCCAGCGCACGGCGCTGACACGCCTCACCGAACCTACACCTGAGATGGCCCCGGTGATCACGTGAGTCGTACTGACCGGGATCCCGAGGTGAGTAGCCGTAAAAATACTCACCGCGCTGGCGGTCTCGGCGCAAAAACCGTCGATGGGCGCCAGTTTGGTGATCTTTTGTCCCATCGTTTTCACGATCCTCCAGCCGCCGCTCAGCGTTCCCAAAGCGATCGCCGCCTGAGCGGCCAGAACGACCCAGAGCGGGATGTCGAAAGTCGAAATCACCCCTCCGGCAACCAGCAGGCTGGTGATAATGCCCATGGTTTTTTGAGCGTCATTGCCGCCGTGCCCCAGGCTGTAAGCCGCCGCCGAAAACATCTGAGCCACCCTGAAGAACCTGTTTATGACCCCCGGAGGGTTTCGGTAAACGATCCAGGTCGTCGCCACGCGCAATATAAAACCGAGAGCCAGCCCGATGGACGGGGCCAGAACGATGAAGATCAGAGTCTTGTACCAGCCGGCCATAAGGATCACTCCAAAACCGGCGTGGGCAATCGAAGCCCCGGCGTAGCCGCCGATAAGGGCGTGGGACGAACTGCTCGGTAGTCCGAGGTACCAGGTGATGAGGTTCCATGATATTGCCCCAAGCAACCCGGCTAGGATTACCGTTGGCGTTACCGTGTTGATATCGATCATGCCGCTGCCGATAGTCTTGGCAACGGCCGTGCCGAAAACCAGGAAAGCGATGAAGTTAAAGAAAGCTGCCCAGGCTACCGCCTGCCGTGGGGTCAGGACTCTCGTAGAAACGATGGTGGAAATGGAGTTAGCCGCATCGTGCATGCCGTTGGTATAGTCAAAGGCTAACGCTATGAAGATGATAAAAATGATAAAAGCTAAGTTAGAGTCTATGTTTCAAACCTTCTTTTCATGTTTGGGGTAACTGGATATCAATCACACTAAATGCTTTACGCGTTTTTAAGGGCTACGCCTTCGAAAACGTTGGCTACATCCTCTGCGCGGTCGGTAGCGCTCTCCATGGACTCGTAAATCTCCCGCCATTTGATGATATCGACCATATCGTATTCCTCGAACAGTTCGACGAGGGCGGAACGGTATGCCTGGTCGGCGAGATTCTCAAGCCGGTTAATTTCGATGCAATGCTCCAGGAGCTGTTTCAGCCCAGCCTTTTGCCGCAGTTTGGGAGCGGCTGCCGCGACTTCTTTGGTCGCTTCGAGAATGATTCCCGCCAGTTCCTTGACCCTTTCTCCGGGTTGGCCGACTTTGTAAAGGAGCATGTAATCCGCTGCCGAATGAATGAAATCGACCACGTCGTCCATGGAGTGGGCAAGCAGCGCGATGTCTTCCCGGTCGAAAGGGGTGACAAAGCTGCGGTGTAGCATGGCGATGATCTGGTGTGTCACCGAATCCCCGGCGTGTTCCAATTCGACGATCTTCAGAACTTTTTCATGGATGTCACTCCAATTGTTTACCATGTCTTTCAAGGCCTCCGCGGTCTTGACCATGTTGGCAGCGCTGACTTCTATAAGATCGAAGAATTTCTCTTCCTTGGGGATGATAGAAAATTTTGCCATTTTGCCTCCGGAGGCCGATTACACCAATTTTCCTATTGTTGATATGATAATGGCGTAGACGCAAAAAGACAACCGCGAATCCAGCAACAAAATTGATGCATCAACACAACCACAGCCACCAGGCCGCCGGCTCCCGCTTAATTCTGGGCATCGGTCTTTCAAGTATTATTCTAATCGCCGAAGTGATCGGCGGACTGATTTCCAACAGCCTGGCGCTGTTGTCGGATGCCGGGCACGTCCTGGCCGATATCGTTGCCCTTTCTCTATCGGCTTACGCGCTGCGCCAGGCGCAGCGCCCGCCCTCGCACCGCATGACTTTCGGCTACCACCGCATCGGCGTCATCGTCGCCATCGTAAATGCCCTAGCCATATTCGCCATCGCCGGGATCATCTTTTATGAAGCCGTCAGGCGCCTGCAATCCCCGCCGGACGTCGACAGTTCGGTGATGCTGGTCGTCGCAGTGCTTGGCCTGGTAGCCAATCTCATCGTCGCCTTCTGGTTGCGCGAAGCCCGAAAAGATAGCCTCAACGTCAAGAGCGCCTTCTGGCACGTGCTCGGCGATGCCTTGGCCTCAGTCGGTGTCATCCTCGGTGCCATAGTCATCAAGGTCACCGGGCTCGCCGAAGCTGATGCGGTGATATCCATCGTCATCGGTCTGATCATCGCGGTCTCGGCCTGGGGAATTCTTTCGGAGGGCGTTTCGGTGCTTCTCGAATCCACGCCGGCCCATATCGACCTGAATGACCTGGCAGGGAGCATCCGCAACATCCCGGGCGTCAGGGAAGTCCACGACCTTCACGTTTGGAGCCTGACTCCCAACCTCCACGCCCTTTCCAGCCACATTGTAATCGAAGATCGCTTGACCTCGGAGACCGCTCTGGTCCGTGCCCAGGTGGAAAAACTCCTGGCTGATCGATACGAGATAAACCACACGACCTTGCAGCTTGAGTGTCAGTCCTGCTGCCCTGGCGGCCAACTATGCACCCTTGAACCTGGTTCATGCCCTATGACGCCCCATGATGAAGCGGAACATCACCACGGCGAGAAGAAATAATCGTTAAAATAGTCTGTTGAGGCAAACGCCGGCGCCAATTTTATGGTTGACACTGAACGGCTTTCAGCCTAAAATGCCTTCCCGATAGGCAAAAAATCCCAGCCCGCTTTTTGAAAGGTTCATGAAGCAGACAGCAGCCATTTCTCTGTCCCGTTCCCGTCCCGCCGATCGGGTGATCAGGGTAGTCCGCCGGCGCAGTCGCATCTCCGCATTTCTTAATTCCCTGGCAACCTTCCTCCATTTCGGGAGTACGCCGGGGGCGAAATAGGTGTACATTGTTATCGCCGGCGGCGGAGTCGTCGGCCTCAACATCGCCACCCTCCTTTCAGTTGAGAACCACGACGTTGTCGTCATCGAGGAATCCGCTCAAGCCTTAGAATCGATCAAGCGCCAGCTTGATGTCCGTATCGTCCAGGGCAACGCTGCCACGCCGCGCGTCCTCCGTGAAGCCGAAGCGCATCGCGCCGATCTGGTCCTGGCGGTTACCGATTCCGACGAGACCAACATGGTTGTTTGTTTCATTTCCAAGGAAATGGGAGCCGCCCGGACTGCCGCCCGTATCCGCAATCCGGATTACTCGGGTTATTTCCAGATGCCGGCCAAGAGCCCCATCGCCACCCGCCGCATCGTTCGGCCCAAGAACCTGGGCATAGACGTGTATATCAACCCCGAAGCCGAAATGGCCCGCGAGATCCTCTCTATCCTGGCGGGCTTTTATTCGACCCCGGCCGAGGAATTCGGCAGTGGGACGGTCCGGATCCGGGAGTTCAGGATCGAAGATAGCAACTTGGTCGGGAAAAAACTGTCGGAAATCGCTCAGGACATTCCTTTTTTCATTGTGGCCGTCGGGCACAAGGAAGGGGGAGTGATTGCCAATCCAGAGGAAATCATCCACTCCGGTGATTCTCTGTACATCGCCATACCGGCGGACCACGTCGAGCGGCTCGCCGAGCTGTTTGCCGGCGCCAAGAGACCGAATCGGAACGTCGTGGTTATCGGTGGTGGCAGCATCGGCTATCTTGTTGCCGAAGGCTTGATCCGCCAGGGTGTCCAGGTCAAGATACTTGAGCGCGATCAGGTCAGGGCTGAGGAAATAGCCACCAAGTTGGAACGCGCCCTGGTGCTTCAAGGTGAACCGACAGACCGCGATTTTCTGTTGGAACAGGGCATCAGCAAAGCCGATGCAGTAGTGTCCGTCACTCAGAACGATGAACTCAATATATTAGCGACGTTACTTGCCAAGACCCTGGGCGTATCACGGGCCCTTTCTATGATCAACAACCCGGATTTCCTGCCCCTGGCTGAAGCTGCGGGAATCGATGTTGCCGGTTCTCCCGCTATCATCACCGCCCGCAAAATCGCCCACTTCGTTCTTCGCGGGGGTGCGGTTGCCGCTTCGGTCCTGGAGAACAACACCCTGGAAGCCATTGAATTTATCGTGTCACCGAAGGCGAAGATCGTCGGAAAACCGGTGAGCGACATCCCGGTGCCCAAGAACGCTCTGATTGTGGCAGTTGTACGCGACGGGCGGCCTTCGGTTCCGCCTGATGAATATCCTATCGATGTGGACGATCACGTCATCGTCATGTCTACCATCCCCGCCCTTCCCGAAGTTGAGAAACTGTTCAAGTAGGCTGAATGAACTTCTCGGCGATACTCCGTTACCTGGGACTCCTTATCACTATCATCGGCGCCACAATGATGATCCCCCTGCTTGTGGCCGCCGCGTCCCATGAACTTGAAGCCGCTCTTGCCTTTGCTGTGGTCATGGGCCTGGCGGTCGTCATCGGCGGTTCGATCACACTGGCTACCAGGCGCGTTAGAACTCAACTCTCCCGCCGTGATGCGATGGTTTTGGTAGTTGGCGTTTGGATCACAGCGACGATATTTGGGGCGCTCCCTTACCTCCTTAGCGGCGTGGTTACCAATTTCCTGGATGCTTTCTTCGAAACCATGAGCGGCTTCACAACCACCGGAGCCACGATATTCTCGAGTATCGCCGATAAACCTCACAGTATCCTCGTTTGGCGCTCTTTCACTCAATGGCTCGGCGGTTTGGGCATCATTACCCTCTTCGTCTCTCTATTTCCGCTTTTTGGCCTCGGGGCGTCGCGATTATTAGAAGCGGAGGCGCCGGGGGGATACGCCGGAGAACGTTTAACCTCCCGCATCCGGGATACTGCCAGAATCATCATTATTATCTATGTTTGCCTGACTGCAATTCAGATCTTGTTGCTGGTATTCACTGGCCTGCCGCTGTTCGATGCCACCACCATCGCCTTAAGCACGGTCTCCACTGGCGGCTTTGCGGCAACAAATTTGTCAATCGAAAGCTATCATAACCTGCTTGCCGAGATCATCATCATGGTCTTCATGTTCCTGGGCGGGATCAATTTCGCCCTGTTTATCTGGTTGATCTTCCGCCGCCGGTGGACACGCTTCTTCGGCAACCCCGAATTGCGTTTTTGGGTCGTGATCATTTTGGTTTCGGTTGCGCTGGTCAATCTGGACCTGATCTTCAACAAAGGTTTAGGAGTGCTAGAAAGCTTCAGACAAAGCAGTTTCAATATTCTCTCTGCGAGCAGCACCACAGGGTTCACTTCCGCCAATTATGACGCTTGGCCTGGTTTTTCCCGTTCGCTCATCTTGGTTCTGATGGTTATCGGCGCTTCGGCGGGATCCACCGCCGGCGGCCTGAAAATAATCAGGTTGATAATCCTCTTTAAATACGCCTACAGGCGAATCCTGCAGGCAATCAATCCTGCTGTCATTGTCCCGCTTAAGATCGGTGATACCACCCTGCAAGAATCTACGGTATCACGCACCATAGGCCTGACCGTATTTTACTTCGGTTTGCTCTGGGGTGGTTTTGTTTTTATGGCAGCATTGGGACTGCCTTTCGAAGTGTCGATCTCATCAGTAGCCTCCTGTATGAGCAGTTTCGGTCCCGGCTTCGGGGCTATCGGCCCTTATGGAAATTTTGAGCAAATACCAGATATTGGTAAGGCAGCGTTGACCTTTTTCATGCTGGCTGGACGGTTGGAAATTTTTGCGTTACTGGTTTTATTTACCCCAGCCTTCTGGCGCCGCTACTAAATGCTGCGAATTTCACTCCTTATAGAACGGGTTAGAGGCTGAAACCGGCATCTTTTCCCACCTGAACCTTAAAATATGTCCAACTATTGCCAATGGGTGGCAGGCCGTTTATAATAGCCTGATACATATGCGCATCCGCCTCGGCGAACTATGAATAAATTTCGCACTATACTAGTTCCTGTTGCCGGGCGGCCGGAAGACGAAGATGCCCTCGAGATGGCCTGCCAGTTGGCTCGCATAACCGGCGACGTCAAGGTCATCGTAACCAATATCATCTCGATCGACCGGTCTCTACCGCTGGACGCCGAGGTCGAATCTGAGATCGCCAAATCTGAAGCGATCTTGGCCAGGTTTGAAAATCTTGCCAAGAAATTCAATTATCCCATCGAGACCAACCTACTGCAGGCCAGGTTGGTAGCCCCCGCCATCGTCGATGAAGCCGTGGAACAAAAAGCCGATGCCATCGTCATCGGTTCGGCCTACAAGACGCGTTTCGGTGAGTTCAGCCTGGGAGACGTGGTGCCTTACATCCTGCAGCATGCCCCGTGCCGCGTCATTCTGAACCACCGCCCGGCATCGTTGTAAGGAGTCCCGGCATGAAAGTGATTATAATGGGATGCGGACGGGTCGGTGCACAAATGGCTGCGTTATTGGACCAGGAGGGCCACAGCGTCACCACCCTGGATACCGATGCCTACAGCTTCCGCCGTTTGCCTCCCGATTTTAAGGGCGAGGCGCTCCTTGGTGACGGGTTGGATGAAGATGTCCTCCGCCGGGCTGGTATCGAGGAAGCCGATGCCTTCGTCGCCGTGACCCAGGAAGACAACCGCAACGTCATGGCCGCCCAGATCGCCCAGAAGATTTTCAATGTCAAAAAGGTCGTCTGCCGCATTTACGACCCTATGCGCCGGGACCTTTATTCCGTCCTCGGTCTGGAGGCCATCAGCCCCACCACCGTCCTTGCCGAAATGCTTAAAGAGAAGCTGGAGAGCTAAATGTACATAATTGTCGTCGGCGGTGGCCGGTTAGGTTATTCACTGACCAAGGCTCTTCTCGGCGAAGGCCATGAGACGCTCCTCATCGAGAAAAACGCCGACGTGTGCGAGAAGATCAACAAGGAACTGGGCAGCATCTGCCTCCGTGGCGACGCCTGTGAAACAGCCATCCAGGCGGAGGCGGGCACCGGCAGGGCCGATCTCCTTATCGCCACCACCGGCGAGGATGAGGACAACCTGGTCGCCTGTCAGGTTGCCAAATACCGCTTCAACGTGCCCCGCACCATCGCCCGCGTCCGGGTGCCCCGGAACGAACAGATCTTCAAGCAACTCGGCGTTGATGTCACCGTCAACTCCACCAATATCATCCTGGAGCGCATCGAGCACGAGGTTCCGTCGCACCCGCTGACGCATCTCTTCTGCCTCACCGGTGACAACCGGGAGATGGAGATACTGGAAATTCGCGCCGCATCCGGCTCCGTCGCCGTGGGAAAAGCGCTTAATGAACTGCTGTTGCCCAACAAAGCGGTGTTGGGGCTGGTCATACGTAATGGGGAAAAGCCTTTTGTCCCGCGCGGTGATACGGTGTTCAAGGCCGGCGATCAGATCATCGCCGTGACTCCGACCGACGCTGAGGAAGAACTGCGCCAAATATTCTCAGGCAAATGACTCGGGGCCGTTTGGGCGCTTTCCACAGGTGATTTCGCAGTCTGCCGTTTTTCTTCCATTGGTGCTGCGTTGATAGCGTCAGCCGGTGTGTTAAAATGGAGTCACTTTCCGTCAAGGAGCCGTGTTGCGTTATTTACTGGCCGGGCCTGACGATTTTTCT
Organism: Dehalogenimonas sp.; assembly: GCA_050859015.1. Taxonomy (GTDB): domain Bacteria; phylum Chloroflexota; class Dehalococcoidia; order Dehalococcoidales; family Dehalococcoidaceae; genus Dehalogenimonas. The sequence goes on along the minus strand of CP139473.1, from coordinate 83,341 downwards.
CTGAAGCTTAAGCTCACCTCGATCAAGGCATCGCTCGGTGATCCTGCCGTTCTGGCTTCTGCCACCAGCGTTTTCGAAGGAGCAAAACTAAAGCCGGGAGAATTCAAGCTCACCGTCGACGCCCTACCCTTCCTCACGCCGTGCCGGCTCGTGGTGGTCACCGGCTTGCTGGCCCGTTTCTCTGCCGGGGACGGGACTCTCAAAAAAGCCTCGAAGATCGACGATCCGGAAGTTTTTGCCAGCGCCATCACCAATTCGCCGCCTTCCACCGCCATCATCCTGATCGAAACCGAGCTTTCGCGGAACAATCCACTGTTCAAGTATCTCGCTGACAAGGTCGAAGTACACGAATTCCCGATCCTCGATAAGCCAAAATTGAAAGAATGGATCGGGCGCCGGGTCATGGATGCCGGGGGCGCCATTACCCCCATGGCCATCAACCTGCTGGTCCAGTACGTCGGCGCCGATTTAAGGGCTGTCGCCGGTGAGATCGAAAAACTGGTGCTGTTCGCCGCCGGCCGCCCGATCACCGACAACGACGTTAAGACCCTGGTCGGCTACGCCGGTGAGTCGAACATCTTCGGTCTCGTCGATGCCATCTTCGAAACGCGTTTGAAAACCGCAACCGAAACCCTCGAAAATCTCAAAGTGAAAGGCCTTTCGGCGAGTTACATGCTGTCGATGCTGTCCCGGCGGTTGCGCTTGGTTATCCAGTACAAGGACCTTAAAAGCCGTGGTAGCAAAGACCTCGAAATCCGGAGAAAGCTGGGACTCCTGGCTGATTTCGTGTGGAAGAAGACCCAGGACCAGGCGGCGCGTTTCACTATCAGCCGGTTAAAAGATGTTTATAGCCGACTCCTCGAAGCCGACCTGGCTGCTAAAACCGGTCGCATGGATGAGGAACTCGCCCTGGATTTGCTGGTGGCCGAACTTGCCAGCGGAGCTCCTTTAACACCGGTTTTGACATAGGTTCCTGCTGGCAGGTCTCGGCAACTCTGGACAACAAGAAGGGGGAGTCTCTCGACTCCCCCTGTGATTGCGATATTCAGTTGTTGAGCTTAGGCGGTCTTCTTGTGGCGGATGACCAGCTGCCAGGTGACGGCCAAGAGGATCAAGGCCGGCAGACCGGTTACCAGCAGGAACATGTTGGCGGCCTTGGGTTCGAGTTCTGCCTGAGAACCGAAGTAGTTCTGGATTGTGAAGAGAAGCAGGGCCAAGCCGATGATGCCGATGATCCATTCATACCAGCGGAAAGCCATGCCCTTGCTCTTCATGAAGGAGACGAGCCAGATCAGGAGAGCGCCGAGGACGAGACCGATTACCAACCACATAGACTGAGTACCTCCCTTATTATTTCCTAATTATTCCCTAACTTTTCGCTTATTATAAGCCCGTTCCCACACCTTGTCAATACCCCAATATCCAGATTTTTGAACGTGTTTTGAAAATAATCATCTGATTTTGCCATTTATTTTTTCAAAACAACTCTTAACCTCGCCTCATTTTTAGCCCTGCAAACCGCCGGCGGACGGCGTGCTCCCGGACTTCCGCATTTCCGATCGCTTGTGCCGGGCTGCCCTGTATTCAGTATGGGCCCCAAACGCGGAACGGCTTTCATTTGGTTGACATCCCCATACCCCTCCCCTACAATCTAAATCCAAACGATTTCGATAGGTGCTGATTCTATGCCTTTTACCGGTGACCAGCTTCGCGCTCTTTTCCTTGAATACTTCGCTGAAAAAGCCCACAAGATACTGCCGTCATCGTCACTCATACCCCACGGTGACCCGACACTGCTCCTGACAACAGCGGGGATGGTACAATTCAAACCTTACTTTTTGGGTAAGGAAAAGCCGCCGGCGCCCCGCCTCACCACCTGCCAGAAGTGCTTCCGCACCACCGATATCGATTCCGTCGGCGATGCCTCACACCTTACCTTTTTCGAGATGCTGGGGAATTTCTCGATCGGTGACTATTTCAAAAAAGAGGCCATAGACTTCGGCTGGGAATTTGTAACTCAACGGCTGAAAATTCCGGGCGACCGCCTTTGGACTACCGTGTACCTCGACGACGATGAGGCGGTGAAATTCTGGCAAGCAAAGGGAGTGCCGGACAATAGGATCGTTCGCCTGGGCGAGAAAGACAACTTCTGGGGTCCGGCTGGGGATTCCGGTCCATGCGGCCCCTGTTCCGAGATTCATTACGACTTCGGTGAGGGCGTCGGCTGCCGCCAGGCGGATTGCGGACCCGCCTGCAAATGCGGCCGCTTTTGCGAGATCTGGAACCTGGTGTTCGTCCAGTTCGACCAGGACAAATCGGGGAGCCGGATTCCGCTTAAGAATCCCAGCATCGATACGGGAATGGGGCTTGAGCGCTTGACCACCATCATGCAAGGCAAATCCGGGGTCTATCAGACCGATCGGTTCGATTACCTGCTCGATAAAGTGGCAACGATTTCGGGTACAAAATATGGTTCCGGTCCGGAGATCGACCGCGCCATGCGCATAGTGGCCGAGCATTCCCGCAGCATTACCTTCCTTATCGCCGACGGCGTCATTCCGTCGAATGAAGGCCGCGGCTACGTGCTGAGGCGGCTGCTCCGCAGGACCGCCCTGTTCGGCCGCAACCTTGGCTTGGACAAGCCCTTCTTGGTGCCCCTCGTCGAGACCGTTATCGAGCGCATGAGCCCGGTCTACCCCGAACTGGCAGCCCGCCGCAACTTTATCACCGAGCTTGTTGCCCGGGAGGAGTCTCGTTTCGCTGAAACCCTAATTACCGGCATGCGCCTTCTTGAAGAAATGATGGTCTCGGAGGAAGCGCTGCTGCGCCGCAAGATCACCGGCGAACAGGCTTTCAAACTTTATGATACCTACGGGTTCCCGCTCGATCTCACCTCGGAGATATCCTCCGCGGCTGGTTTTGAAGTTGACGCTGAAGGCTTCAACTATGAAATGTCCCAACAGAAAGAGAAGGCGCGCGCTTCGCACAAGTTCGAATTGAGTAAGAATGCGCACGCCCGTCATTCGTTCAGCGCCACCTGTTTCACCGGCTACGACACCCTGTCGCAGTACGCCACTGTTGACGGTATCTTGATAAACAACTCCAGCGCCGATGTCATCCGGGAAGGTGAGGAAGGCGGCTTGATCCTGGACAAGACCGCCTTTTACGCCGAGATGGGCGGCCAGGTTGGCGATACCGGCGAGATCACTTCAGGCGAAAGTTCGTTCATCGTCACCAATACAGTCGCTCTCTCCCCCGGCGTGGTCCTGCACCAGGGTTACCTCAGCCGGGGCGAGATCAAGATCGGTGACGAGGCGCTTGCCAGAGTCGATGTGCCGCGTCGTTACGATATCGCCCGTAACCATACGGCGACCCACCTCCTCCAGGCCGCCCTGCGAGAGGTTTTGGGTCAACACGTTCAACAAAGGGGCTCTGTGGTAGACCCTGACAGGCTGCGCTTCGACTTCTCGCACTTGAAAGCCGTTTCCACAGAGGAGATAGCTCGCGTCGAGGACATTATCAATGAACATATCCGTGAAAATCACCCGGTAGCGGCCGTGGAAGCCAGTTATCAGCAGGCCCTTAAAACCGGCGTCACCGCCCTCTTCGGTGAAAAATACGGCGAGATGGTGCGGGTTTTATCCATCGGCGCTGATCAGCAGTTATCGGCCGAACTCTGTGGCGGCACCCATATCAAGACCACCGGCGAGATTGGTTTCTTTAAGATTGTGGCCGAATCGTCGGTCGGCGCGGGACTTCGCCGCATAGAAGCCGTTACCGGTCGCGGCGCCGAAGCCTTTGTGCGCCAACAGGTCAAGCTGCTGAACGACAAGATATGCGAGCTCCAGACCGAGATCGAAAATGGTCAGAGCCAGGTCGACGCTTTCAAAAAGGAGCTGGCAAAAAAAGATGCCTTATCCCTATTGTCAGCCGCCAAGCCCATCAGGGGAGGTAAACTCTTGGTGGCCGCCGTCGGTGGGGCCGGCATCGATACATTGCGCGATATGGCTGATATCCTGCGTGATAGGCTGGCGCCCGCGTTGATCGTACTGGGTTCGACCTACGCCGATAAACCTGTGTTCCTTTGCGTCGTGGCGCCGGAACTGGTTTCGATGGGCTACCATGCTGGCAGCATCATCAAGAGACTGTCGGAAATCGCCGGCGGCGGCGGCGGTGGTCGTCCCAATCTTGCCCAGGGTGGCGGCCGGGATGCGACCAAACTCGCCGCCGCGCTGGACGCGGTCAACGAATTCATCAAATAATCCCTCCGATTTCCCTCTTTCCCCGAGTGGGAGAGGAACTGAAGGTGAGGGGCGTCCCCTTTTTCAGGGGCATGGCATGCCGAGCCCGGAGCCGGGGCGATTTGAAGTATAATGTTAGTATTGGTTTGTTGGTAGTATTCTTTCTCCCATGTTTGAACGCATTATAGGTCTTGACGTCGGCGATAAATGGCTCGGGGTGGCCCTTTCCGATCCGATGGGCATTATCGCCCGGCCTCTGGTCGTTCTGGAACGGCGCGACGAAATTTCCGACGCCGAGACAGTGGCCAAACTGGTCAACGAATATCGCGCCGGCAAGGTCGTGATCGGATTGCCCCGCCTCCTCACCGGCCATATCGGCGCCCAGGCCGAGCACGTTCAGCATTTTGCTGCCCGGATCGCTTCCATGACCGATGTTGCGGTACTTTTCCAGGACGAGCGGTTCTCCACAGCCGATGCCCAGGAGATTATGAAAGCCAACCGCAGGAAGAAAAAGACTTTTTTCAAAGAGCGGGATGACGCCGTAGCCGCGGCTGTAATCCTGCAGGATTTCCTGGACGAAAACCGGCCGGTTGCAGGCATCTGAGAATGGAAATCATCGATCCTCAGTTCAAAAGAATCCCTGCCCGTACATCGTCCAGAGCCTGCTGGCGCTGATCACCTTTTTTTGGTGCTCCTTTTTGTCGAGAAAATAACCCAGGCTGTGGTGGTTGCGGCTCTCGGCGCCAGCACCTTCATCGTCTTTTCCATGCCCAACCTCATAACCGCCCACCCCGCCGACTGATCGGCGGGCACGCCGTAGGCCTTCTGTCGGGTAGCGTGTGTCTTTTTCTGTTTATAGACACCCTCAATGTCATCTTCACCGACACTACCCTGGTAACGGCAATTACCTTCGCCGTTGCCATAACGCTGGCCATGTTCTTGATGGCCATCACCAACACGGAACACCCTCCGGCAGCCGCCACTTTGATCGGCCTGTTGACGGCCGGCTGGAGTTGGCAAATCATCATTTTTGTTCTCGTGTTTGCCTCATCCCTGGCGATCATTCATCGCCTCCTGCGGCGGTACCTCATAGACCTATTCTGAGTAGCCTTTCCCCGGGCTTCGAATTTCCAAATCGCTCTTGATTAGACGGCTCGGCTATAGTATCCTCGATCAACGGCAAAAACCAACGTTTTAGGAGAACAACTTGGGAATTGCCCTTCTTGTCTTGTTCTTCGGCGCCCTCTATTTTTTGGCGCACATTTTTACCGCGGTTTTCAATCGCACCAAGATCCCGGATGTGTTGTGGCTCATTTTGGTGGGCCTTTGCCTCGGACCGCTTTTCGGGATCATAACCCCCCAGAACATCGGGCAGGTCGGGGTTGTCTTCATGACCATTACTCTGATCGTCATTCTGTTTCACAGCGGCCTCGGTATCAGTTTCACCTCCTTACAAAAGGCCGCCACTCGCGGAGCCTTACTTTCCTTTGTCACTTTCGTGGTAACAACCGTCATTACCGCCCTGATCATCTTATTGACAACCGACCTGTCGAAATCTCTCGCTCTGATGGTCGGAGCCGTTGTCGGCGGCAGTTCACCCGCTATCGTGGTTCCGATGCTCAGCCGGCTCAATATGCGAAATGAATCAGCCACCGTCTTGTTGCTGGAGTCAGCCCTGGCCGATGTCCTTTGCATCGCAGCTGCATTAGCCTTTCTCGACGTGTACCAGGGATCAACCCCGAATGTGGCGGTCAAGATCATCCAGATTGTAATTTCGTTTTTGCTTTCAGCAGTCATCGGAGGAACTGCAGCGCTGATCTGGTCTCAGTTCCTCGAGAGAATGCGGGCGTTCCGTGATTCTGTCCTGGCAACCTTCGCCTTCGTCTTCGCCGTTTTCGGCGTGACGGAACTCATGGGACTGCCAGGGTTTATTGCCGCGCTCACCTTTGGCATTACCATGGGTAACATCGAGACATTGAAACATTTTGTTAAGGGCATGACTTTTTTCGGCCGTCCGCTGCAGCCTGCATGTCTGGATCTGACCGAGGAGAAATTTTTCTCTGAAATCGCCTTTATGCTTAAAACATTCTTCTTCGTGTACGTAGGAATCTCGATCCAGATAACCAACACCCACTGGATGTTGATCGGACTGGCTATTACATTAGCGGTGTTCGTGTTACGCATCCCCATTGTGCGCCTGACCGTGTCAAAGGCTACTTTTGCCGAGGATGCTTCCATCATGTCGGTCATGATCCCGAAAGGCTTAGCCGCAGCCGCGCTGGCATCGATTCCTCTTGAGCGTGGTATCGCCGAAGGAGATCTGATTCAGAGTGTCGTCTTCGCCGTAGTCCTTTTCAGCATTCTTTTAACTTCGATAATGGTCTTTTTGATTCATAATCCGTCATTTTCCAGGATATACATCCGGCTGTTCTCCAATTTCAGTCGAATAACCCCGGTGAAAGAGAAGTCATCGGAGCCTTCCTTTAACAATGATCAATCTGGATCTTAATGGTGACTGAAAATAGTCTTGATGCCGGGCATGTTGTGGCTTTTTGGATTCCGGCAACTCCCACGGGTTTTCTGGTAAAATCTGCTTCTGATGTCTGAATTTTCTTTCCTGCTCGAAAAAACTGGTATTGCCCGCGCCGGGATCCTGACAACGCCCCACGCCGCCGTCCAAACCCCCTGTTTCATGCCGGTGGGCTCCCAGGCGACGGTTAAAACGCTCACTCCCGATGAGATCAAGGACCTCGGGTATCAACTGATCTTGGCTAACAACTACCACCTTTACCTCCGCCCCGGCACCGATGTCATTGCTCGTTATGGCGGCGTCCACAAGTTCATGGGCTGGGACGGAGCCCTGTTGACCGATTCCGGCGGCTACCAGGTGTTCTCACTGTCACCTCTCCGGAAAATGTCAGATGAAGGCGTTACTTTCCGCTCCCACATCGACGGCACGGAGCACTTCTTCAGCCCGGAACTGGCTATTAAATATCAGGAGATTTTCGGCGCCGATATCATCATGGCGCTGGATGAATGCCCCCCCGTGGAAGCCTCCCGCGAGGCCATCGAATCGGCCGTAAAACGCACTCAGGCTTGGGCAGTTCGTTGTAACACCGCCAGAACCCGGGACGACCAGGCTTTATTTCCTATTGTCCAGGGTGGACTTCACGCGGACTTGCGCCGTCGTTCTGCTGGGGGGCTGATTGAGGTGGGGTTCCCCGGCTATGCGATAGGCGGCCTGGCTATTGGGGAAAGCAAGGATCAAACTGTCGAGGTCACCGCCGCCACTACAGATGTCCTGCCGGTCGATAAACCCCGCTACCTGATGGGTGTTGGTTCTCCGGAGGATATTGTTCGCGGGGTTGAGGTAGGCATTGACATGTTCGATTCCGCCCTACCGACCCGCGTCGCCAGAAACGGCGCATTGTTCACCCGGGCCGGCCGCATCGATATCGCCAACGCCCGCTATGAAGGCGAAAGAAACCCCATCGAAACCGATTGCAGCTGCTACACCTGCTGCAATTTTTCTGCCGGCTATATTCATCACCTTTTCCGAACCAAGGAATTACTGGCCTACCGTCTCGCCACGATACACAACCTTTTTTTCATGAGCAAACTGATGGCCGATATCCGCCAGGCTATCCTCGAAGAGCGCTACGCTGACTTTTCCCGCACCTTCCTTTCGGACTACAGGCCGACCGATGAAGGCGTTCGCCTTTCCCAGAAGCGCCAGTGGCTCAAGGACCGCAACCAGCCGTAGGGGCACGATATATAATGCCCGTGCAGTGTAAATGACGAGAATGAGTGCATTCACGAAAACCGAATTAGAATCAGCTCAAAAGGCTTTACTATCGGCTATTCGTAAAAGCGAGAAAGTCCAGGCAACGCTTTCCCAAAAACAGCCTCCCCCCACTTCTCAATTGACGATGGTCTCCCAAAGGCTCAAAGTCCTTCGATTGTCGTCATCACTAATAGCCAGAATGCCGAAGCAGGATATCACCGAAATTTATCCCAAAGAAGATTTAGAAGAAGCTCTCCGAACTCTACCATTGATAATTCGTCAGATTGAGAAAATTCAGGCAAACTTCAAGGAAGGTTCTTCCCAATACACGTTGGCGGTAAGAAGGATCAAGGCATTCAATATCGCGATAGCATTAATTGAAAGAGAATTAGCCACGGAAAGGTAAGTTTAATGGGCGTCACCGAATTTAATCTCCCTACCCGTCTCATCTTCGGCGAAGGTTCATTCGATCGCCTGGGCGAAGAGGCCGCTAAACTCGGCCGCCGCGCTATGATCGTCTCCGGTCAGAAAACGATGCGTCGGCTTGGTTTGCTTGATAAAGCCGCGGACATGCTCGAGGATTCCGGCCTGGAGGTCATCCTCTTCGACAAGATCGAGCCCAACCCCCGCGCCTCCACCATCGATCAGGGAGCAGCGATTGCCCGCGGCGAAAAAATCGATGTTGTCATTGCCCTGGGCGGCGGCTCCGCCATGGACGCAGCAAAGGGTGTTGCCCTCGCCTCGGCTGGCGATAAGACCGTCTGGCATTACATCACCACCCGTGATAACCCGCCTGGCAAAGTACCTTCATTGATCATGGTGCCGACCGTTTCCGCTTCCGGTTCGGAGGTCAACTCAGGGGCCGTCATCACCGACTGGAACACCCATGAAAAACGCGTCCTTTCCCGTCCTTCCCTCCAACCCAGAGTCGCCATCGTCGATCCGGAGTTGACACTGTCTCTTCCTCTGGCGCCGACCCTGGCCGGAGGCGTCGATATCTTCTGCCACGCCGTCGAGCCTTATGTCACAGCCTCCCACCCCGAACCCCTGAACGACGGCTGGCGCGAATCGATGCTCCGGACCGTAGTCGAATATCTTCCGATCGTAAAGGCCGACCTTCACAACCGCGAAGCTCGCCGAGCCCTGGCCTGGGTTTCGACGATGGCCTGCTCCTCTTTCGCCAGTCTTGGCGGCGGCGACGGTTCGATGACCCTCCACGGCATTGAACACCCTCTCTCCGGCTTGTATGACATCACCCACGGCGAAGGCCTCGGTGCTCTTCTGCCGGCCTGGTTGGCCGATCTCACCCGCGAAAGAGCCGATCGAATCCGCGCGCTTGGCGAGCGGGTTTTTAGTACAAGCGATGGTCAGAAAGCTGTTGAAGATTGGCTGAAAACCATTGGAATGCGTCTCCGATTGGAAATCCTCGGCGTATCTAAAGATAAATTCTCGGACCTTGCGCGCCTTGCCAGGGTATCCTCACCGTGGATTAATAACAACCCGACTCCTCTCGAACAGGAAGACATCGAGCGTATTTACCGCATGGCATGGTAACACTTTCCTCCAATACATCCTCCCCGAGTCCGAAGCGACAGCCACGTCGTTACGAGGAGCGAAACAACGAAGCAATCTGCGGTTGAAAACCTTCGTTCCAAATTGATCGCTGACAGCTGACTGCTGACAATCTAAACTTTGCCTCCCCCTCCCTTAAAATGGTATAATCTTATAGCTGAAAGCCACATGAAATTCGAACGCACATTTACGCCGCCGATCGTTTCGATGGCGGCCTTTTCTTTATTAAAATCCCTTTAAGGCAGTGATGATGGAAAACAATCATTTAGACGACACCGACGCTGAAAAAGCGGCATCTTATACGGCAGAAGACATCCAGGTTCTCGGCGGCCGCGAGGCCGTTCGCAAGCGCCCGGGCATGTATATCGGCTCCACCGACTACCGCGGTCTGCATCACCTCGTTTATGAAATCGTTTACAACTCGGTCGACGAGGCTATGGCCGGCTACTGCGACAAGATCGAGGTCACGATCAACCCTGACCAGTCGGTCACTGTCGAAGATAACGGGCGCGGCATCCCGGTTGGCATTCACAAGACCACTGGCGTCTCCGCCCTGGAAACAGTCATGACTGTTCTTCACGCTGGCGCCAAGTTCGGTGGCAAGACCTACCAGGTCTCCGGCGGTCTTCACGGCGTCGGCGCCTCTGTGGTCAACGCCCTGTCAGAGTGGGTCCGCGTTGAGGTCAAGCAGGATGGCAAACTTTACCGCCAGGAATACCGCCAGGGTATCCCGGTCGCGCCTGTCGCCGTTGTCGGTCAATCTTGCGGCACCGGCACCATTACCGGTTTCAAATATGATCCGAAGATCTTTGACGATTCAGTCTATGATTACAAGACTCTCGCCGAGCGCATCCGTGAGGTTGCCTATCTGAATAAAGGCCTCGAAATATCCCTGGTTGATAAACGTGGCGATGTCGAAGAAACCTTCTATTTCGAGGGCGGCCTTACCGGTTTCGTCCGCCATTTGAACCACAACCGCGGCGTCATCAACCGCCTGCCGATCTCCATCTACAAAAAGGCGGATCCCACCATCGTTGAAGTGGCCATGCAGTACAATGACGGCTACGCTGAGACCAGTTTTTCCTTCGCCAACTGTATCAACACCCAGGATGGCGGCACGCACCTCACCGGCTTCCGCTCCGCCCTCACCCGCGTCCTCAACGATTATGCCACCAAAAACAAGTTGATCAAGGATTCCGACCCTTCCATTTCTGGCGAGGACTCCCGGGAGGGCTTGGTCTCCATCGTTTCCGTGAAGCTCTCCGAACCACAATTTGAAGGCCAGACCAAGGGCAAACTCGGCAACGCTGAAATGAAGAGCATCGTCGAAAGCGCGGTGCTGGACCAATTGACCCTCTATTTCGAAGAGCACCCGGATGATGCCAAAAAGATCATTGACAAAGTTCTTACATCAGCGCGCGCCCGGGAAGCCGCCCGCCAGGCCCGGGACCTCATTATCAAGAAGAACTCGCTCGACGGCGGCACTCTGCCCGGCAAGCTGGCCGATTGTTCAGAGAAAGAACCCTCCCTGTGCGAGCTTTTCCTGGTAGAAGGCGACTCCGCCGGCGGCTCCGCTAAGCAAGGCCGCAACCGACGTTTCCAGGCAATCCTGCCCCTCCGCGGTAAGATACTGAACGTCGAAAAAGCCGCTCCGGACAAGATGCTGTCCCATGAAGAAATCCGGGCCATCATCACCGCCCTGGGAGCCGGTATCGACGATGATTTTGACCACAATAAATTGCGCTACCACCGCATCGTCCTGATGACCGATGCCGACGTTGATGGCGCCCATATCCGCACTCTTTTACTGACTTTCTTCTTCCGGCACATGACCAAGCTCATCGCCGGCGGCGGCCTATACATTGCCCAGCCGCCCCTCTACCGCATCAAGCAGGGACAGAACGAACGCTGGGTTTACTCCGACAACGAAAAAGCGGAGGCTTTAAAAGAGTTCAAGGGCAAGAACGTGGACATTCAGCGCTATAAGGGTCTTGGCGAAATGTCCGCCGAGCAGCTCTGGAACACCACTATGAACCCCGCCTCCCGCACCTTGTTGACTGTGGAAGTCCAGGATGCCGCCCGCGCCGACGCCACCTTCAACCTCCTTATGGGTGACGAGGTCCCGCCGCGCAAGGCCTTCATCCAGGCTCACGCCCAGCACGTCAAGAACCTGGATATCTAATCTCCTCTCCCACGACCTCGTGGTAGAGTATTAAGGTGAGGGCTGGAGAATCCCAACAACTGAGGCTCTCGATTAGATAATTGTTCTGCTTTTTCGGTACAATCATCGGCTAGCAGGCTTTTGGAGGCAATCTGGAACAGGCAATCCTCGATTTTATCCGCAGCGCCTATGATGCCATGGGGTGGGGTGGCGTTTTTGTTCTTATGGCTATCGAGAGCGCTTGCATTCCGCTGCCCAGCGAGATCATCATGCCTCTTGCCGGTTGGATGCTCGTTGCCGACAAAGGCCTCGGCTGGGAATATATACTTCTTATCGGTTTGATTGGCGCCATGGGCAATTTGGCGGGTTCTGGAGTTGCCTACTGGGCAGGTGCCAGGCTCGGCAGGGACTTCCTTGAGCGCTACGGCAAATACTTTTTGATAACTTCAGAGGAAATGGCCCGGACCGACCACTGGTTTCAAAAATACGGCGATGTCACCGCCTTTTTCTCCCGCTTATTGCCCGCCGTCCGTACCTTCATCAGCCTGCCTGCCGGCATCGCCCGCATGAATCTGAAGCGGTTTTTCGTCTTTTCGTTCCTCGGGGCATTGCCCTGGTCGACCGGTTTAGCCTGGGGCGGCTACCTCTTGGGCCAGAATTGGGAAAAAATCCGCGAGGTCATGCGGCCATTCGATATTCCGATCGTTATTGCAGGGGTTGGGCTTGTTGTTTGGTTCATTTGGAGCCGGGTGAGGAAAATCAGGGCAGAACGGTAATCTGTCGGATTACCGATTGGTTTTGTCAGCCGATCCGCGGGCTTTAAACAGCACTCTTAAGCCGATTGTCAGCAACACAAATCCTGGGATACCGAGGAAAAATATCCACGCCAAATCTTCCATTAGCCCTTCGCTATTCCCCGCTAGGAAACGGGTAAGTGTGACTAAAAATAAAGCCGCCCAAAGCAATGGTACCAGGGCGGGATGAATCTCGTGCGCCGCATAGCTTAAAAGTAGCGCTCCTCCAACCCCCAGTAAAACCGTCACCACACCCATCAAAGTCTCAATAGGCCCGGTGAAGTAAATTCCATAATCCATCACCGGCCAAACTAAAGCAAGAATTATGATTCCGGCCGCGGCGGCCAGAACAATCCTATAAGATCTTCTCATTTTAATCACGGTAGCCCGCCCTATTATTTCAAGAACGGATTTTCAGCGGTCCGTTGGCGCAGGGGCGCAACATGTTGCGCCCCCATTCGTTTTCTTTATCCAATTTTAACTTGTGCTATTCTTTTTGCTTGCCCCAGAGCCGCCCCCATCGCCCCTCCACCAAATACTCCGGACAGAATATTACTGAGCCCGTGTTGGGGGTCGAGTCCATAATGAAAACCGGTAGTCGCCACCATCGCAAGGGCAAAGCCCAACCCCCCGCCGACGACAAGCGTTTTAATCAGTCTTTTTTCGCCTAATCCAATAGCGATTGCCGCTCCACCGACAGCACCGGAAAAACCGCCATACAAAGCACTGAGAATCAGGGACACTGGAGGTTCGCCATTAAACCGGTCTCCGATAAAAATCATGATAACGGGCAACAACATCATTGCCCCAATAAGAAAACCCGCGGCGCTCGAGATGCCTGTCACAAAAACCCGACCTGCATCCAACTTGTAAGCAATCCCCAGAGCAAGTCCGCCGATTAACGCTTGCGTAAGAAATCCCAGGACGCCAAAACTGTTATCGTAGAACAGTCCTCCTATCCCAAATCCGAAGGCTCCGGCTAGCGCAAACCTGAAAATGTTCTTCTGGCGTTCAATCATTCTGTTATGAATTATAACACTGGGTTCAACACCGGTTTCGGAATTTGGATTTTGATATTGGAATTTATCCCAATTCATCGTTCTCGCGGGATGCCGTACGAGGGACGAATCGGCATTTCGGTTTTCGATATTCGTCTTTCTGATTTGGACTGCTTTTGCTGAACGCCGATTGCTGACAGCTGACAGCTTTTACGCTATACTTAAGCATTCGTCACTTTATGGTAAATTCATGGAAGTAACCACCCTCTTAGAAGCTACCGCCCGCTACCTGCCCCCGGAAAAAGTCGAGTTGATAAGATCGGCTTATGACTTCGCGGCCAAAGCCCATGACGGTCAAACCCGTAAGAGCGGCGAACCCTTCATTGAGCACCCCCTGGCAGTCGCCATGACCCTGGCCGAACTTCAGCTTGATTCAACCGCTATAAAGGCGGCTCTGCTCCACGATGTCCCCGAGGATTCATCGATTCCCTTGGCTAAAATCGAGGAACTTTTCGGCAAGGATGTCGCCAAGCTGGTCGACGGCGTCACCAAGCTGGCCAAACTGCAACTGGCTGCCCCGGGCGAGACACGTTTTTCCGGTAACACTACGTACGAACGGCAAGCCGAGAACCTCCGCAAGATGCTCGTGGCAATGGCCGAAGACCTCCGTGTCGTCTTCATCAAACTCGCCGACCGGCTTCACAACATGCGAACCCTGGATGCCATGCCGTCGGAGAACCAGAAAGCCACCGCCCGCGAAACGCTCGAGATTTACGCTCCCCTCGCCCACCGCCTGGGCATCTGGGAGATAAAGTGGCAGCTTGAGGACCTCGCCTTCCGATTCCTCGAGCCCACGGAGTACAAGTCCCTGGCCAAGCTTATCTCATCCAAACGGACTGAACGCGAGGAGTTCATCAATAAGGTTATCGAGGTTTTACGGGGCGAATTCGAAAAATCCGGCCTAAAAGCCGAGATCACAGGACGCGCCAAGCACATCTATTCTCTTCATCAGAAGGCGGAAAAATACACCGCCCAGGGACGCCAGATAGACGAGATTTACGACCTTTTAGCCATCAGAGTGCTGGTCAATTCGGTCCGGGAGTGCTACACCGCCCTGGGGACGGTACATGCCATCTGGCACCCCATTCCAAGCACCTTTGACGACTATATCGCCAATCCCAAGCCTAACGGCTACCAGTCCCTCCACACCGCGGTGGTTTCTGTCGGCGGCACTCCTCTCGAGATCCAGATCCGGACTTATGAGATGCACCGCCTTGCGGAGTACGGCGTCGCCGCCCACTGGCGCTACAAGGAAGGCGAAAAAGCCGCGGTCAAGTCCGAAGACCGCATCTCCTGGCTGCGGCAGCTTGTCGATTGGCACCGCGACCTGTCGGGCGCCGAGGAGTTCCTCGAATCGGTCAAAACGGATATCTTCAACGACCAGGTATTCGTTTTCACCCCCGGCGGCGAGATCAAAGACCTGCCCAAGGGCGCCACGCCGCTGGATTTCGCTTACCGGGTACACACCGAACTCGGTCACCGCTGTGTCGGCGCCAAGATCAACGGCAAGCTGGTCGGCTTGGATTATCGTCTCAGGAATGGCGATGTCGTTGAGATCGTCACCACCAAGAAGGACAAGGGTCCGTCGCGTGACTGGCTCAATCCCAACCTCGGCTACGTGAAAACTTCTCATGCCATAACCAAGATCCGCCAGTGGTTCAAGAAACAGGAGCGGACTGAAAACGTCGAAAAAGGCCGGGAGCAGCTGGAGAAGGAGTTCCGCCATCTCGGCATCAAGATCCCTGAACTGAAGAGCCTAGCCCACCAGAACAACTACGAAAACGTCGACGAATTCTACGCCGCCATCGGCTACGGCGGTCTCTCGGCCCACACCATCGCCATGGCCCAGATAGCCGCCGCGGAGGGACCGAAGCCTGTTGTCGAATCCAGCGCTCTCCCGGTTTCCGCCTCGTCTTCGTCTGGCAAAGGCCCGACGTCCGGCGTTTCAGTCATGGGCATCGGCGACATCGTCTCCAAAATCGCCGGCTGCTGCCATCCCATTCCCGGCGAGGATATCATCGGCTATGTCACCCGTTCCCAGGGAGTCACCATCCATCGGACCGACTGCTACAACGTCCTCAAGGAAGAAGAACCCGAGCGCTTGATCCCTGTCCAGTGGGGTACCGCCGACCAGCTTTACCCAACCCGTCTCCAGATATTGGCCTGGGACAGGGTTGGTCTGGTGCGTGATATTTCAACCCTGATTGCTGATGAAAAGATTAACATCACCGGCATGACCGTGGCTGAAAGCCCTGATCGGGTAACCAGTATCAGCCTGGATATCGAGACCAAGGGACTGACCCAACTGGCCCGCCTGATCTCGAAAATGGAAGGTGTCAAGGGCGTCACTTCGGTCAGCCGCCTCGGAGAGGAAGCTCGCACCGGTAAACCCACCTGGCCTTAATCCTTCAATTTTTTCACCGGGAGTTCCAATTTTCGAGGTTCTTTTGTATACTGCGAAATCATGATTGATTGGGGAGATCTCATAGATTCCATCGGTTCTTGGATAAGCAGCCATGGCGCACGGATTTTGCTGATCGTCGTCGGCTCCTGGATTTTCTACCAGGTAATCAAGGTATTCCTCTCCCGCATCGTTCGCCGCCTGGTTGAACTTCGCGCCCATGTTGACCGGTTGCCCAAGGAAGATGAGCTCCGCCGCATTAAATCCATCCTTAGCGTTCTCATCGGTGCCCTGGGCGTGGCGATCTTCACCATAGCTACCTTCATGGTCTTATCAGAATTGAATATCAACATCGGACCGCTCATTGCCAGCGCCGGCGTCGCCGGTATCGCTATCGGTTTCGGCGCCCAGAGCCTGATCAAAGATACTTTAAATGGCCTGTTTATCATGCTTGAAGACCAGTTCAACCCCGGTGATGTAGTTAAGATCGTCGATATTTCCGGCCAGGTTGAGGACTTCAACATGCGGCGCACCGTGCTACGTGATCTTGATGGCATCGTTCATATAATTCCTAATAGCTTGATAACCACGGTGTCCAATTTTACCCGTGAATGGGCCAGGGTCAATATCAATGTTTCCGTAGACTATGGGACCGATCTTGAGAAGGCCATCGCCGTCATCAATAAGGTCGGTAAAGATTTAGCTGCCGATGAGAATTACAGTCCCATAATAATTTCGCCGCCTCAAGTTCTCAGGGTCGAGAATCTGGCTGATTCCGGTGTGGAAATCAAGATCGTGGGGGACACCCGCCCGAATAAGCAGTGGCAGGTCGCGGGCGAACTCCGGTTGCGTCTCAAGAAAGCCTTCGACGAAAACGGCATCGAAATACCCTTCCCCCAGACCAAGGTGTCTTTCGACAAATCCCAGATCGACCAGATCTCCAGGCTTGCCCAGCAGCGCACCCCGGCCGATTCCAGCCCAAGTTAACCTGTCCCCCTGTTTTTGAATTTTGGTCATTTGAATTTATTTCGGTCCTAAGTTTGTCGAAGGACGATATTCGGATTTTGGATTTGTGGAGTGTGGGTGATGGGTAGGGATTCTGCTATACTTTGCCGGTCATGACTGAACCCCGCGACGATAGCATCACTTTTTTAGGCACCGGCGGCGCCCGTATTATGGTCGCCCACCAGATACTGGCTTCCGGCGGTATGTGGCTGTCGCTCTCGGGCAAAAACATCCTTGTTGATCCCGGCCCCGGGTGCATCGTCCAGGTAAATAAGCGCAAGCTCCGCGCCGAGACCTTGGATGCTATCATGCTCTCTCACCGCCACCTCGATCACTCCGGCGATGTCAACGTCATGATTGAGGCCATGACTGGCGGCGGTTTTCGCGGTAAGGGTAAATTTTACGCGCCGGCCGATGCTTTCGGTCCGGAGCCCGTGATCTACTCGTACGTAAAAAAGTTCCTCGATGAGGTCATTGTCCTTAAAGAAGGCGGCAAGTACGAACTCGACGGTCTGAAGTTCGAGACGCCGTTGCAGCACCATCACCCTGTGGAGACTTACGGCATTGTCTTTCACGCTGACAAACGCACCATCGCCTACATTACGGACACCCGATACTTCGATAAATTGATCGATGTTTACAAGGGCGCCGACTTACTTATCATTAACGTCGTCTTGACTGAGCCGAGACCCACCGTCGATCACCTGACCCTGGACGAGGCAGAGAAAATCATCGCCGGCATCAAGCCCAAAGCCGCCATTCTGACCCATTTCGGCATGAACGTCTGGCGAGCCCACCCCTGGGAGGTCGCCGCAGGTATGACCGAAAGAACCGGCGTCCATGTCATTGCCGCACGCGACGGCATGGTCTTCCATCTCGCAGACCTCGATGAAGCTAAAACGTAAATGTCATTCTGAACGAAGTGAAGAATCTCAAAGTCCCGAATACCTTGAATTCTTATCAATGGAGTCATTGATTGTCTTACCCCGATTCCATTTTATATAAAGTCCAGAAACCCGCCCGCTACACCGGTGGCGAGGTCAATGCCGTCCAAAAGGACTTCGACGCGACACCGGTTCGGATCGCCCTTTGTTTTCCCGACCTCTATGAGGTAGCACTCTCCAACCTGTCGCTACCCATTCTCTACGACATCATCAACCACCGCCCCGATGCCCTCGCCGAACGCGCCTACCTGCCCTGGCCGGATATGAATAAAGCCATCCGCGAGAACGGGCTGACTCTGTTGTCCCTTGAGAACTTCCGCCCAATTCGAGACTTCGATGTCGTCGGTTTTTCACTGGGCGCCGAGCTTTCCTTTACCACGATGCTGGAAATGCTCGATTTATCCTGCATTCCTCTTTGGGCATCTGAACGAGCAGAAGATTACCCCTTAGTAGTCGCCGGTGGCACCTCGATGTTCAACCCGGAACCCGTGGCTGATTTCGTAGACGTTTTTTTCATCGGCGATGGCGAGGACTCGATTTCCGAATTTATCGACGTTTACAGCGGTTGGAAAACCGATGGTGAGCCAGGTGGTAAAACCGGGCTTCTTGAAAAATTGGCGGCTGTAGACGGTTTATGTATCCCCTCGTTCTACGACGTGAAATATAATGGCGACGGTACCGTTGCTTCGGTAACTCCAAACAATCCGGTTGCCCCTGCCATAATCACTCGTCGTATCATCCAGAAACTTCCATCGCCAGTGACCAAACCGGTAGTTCCATATATCGAGGCGGTTCAGGATCGGGGAGTCATCGAGATCTCCCGAGGTTGCGTCCGGGGCTGCCGCTTCTGCCATGCCGGCGTCGTCTACCGCCCCACCCGCCAACGCCCCCACCAGGAAGTCATCGATACCGCGGATGACATCATTGCCAATTGTGGTTACGATGAAATATCACTGCTATCACTCTCGACTTCCGATTATGACGATATCGATGGCCTTGTTGGCAAGCTTGCTAATCGTTATGCCGGCAGGCACATCGCCATATCCCTTCCTTCGCTGCGGGTCACCCCCGGCTCGGTATCTCTGGTCGAGAGTCTTCCGGAAGGCCGTAAAAGCGGTTTGACCTTTGCGCCGGAAGCCGCATCCCCACGCCTGCAGAAAGTGATCAACAAGGTCATCCCTGATGAAGACCTTTTTGCTACCGCCCAGGCTGCCTTCGACCGCGGTTGGACGGGTATGAAGCTTTACTATATGCTCGGACTGCCGACCGAAACCCTCGACGACCTGTCCGTCATGGCTGATACGCTTCACAAAGTTTATGGATTGGGCAGAAACGCCCCCGGTCGACGCCCCACTTTACGAGTTAGCCTGTCCACCTTCATCCCCAAGCCCCACACTCCATTCCAGTGGGCTGCCCAGGACGATGAGGATACTATCAATATCAAGCAGAGGCATTTGCTAGATCGGGTTCGGAGCAAGGGTATCCGCTTGTCATGGTCTGAACCCAAGACTAGCCTGCTTGAGGCGGCTATTTCTCGTGGCGACCGTCGCCTATCGAGGGTCATCCACTCTGCCTGGCAACGCGGCAGCAATCTCGACGGTTGGACGGAATTTTTCTCCTGGCAGCGCTGGGCTGATGCCTTCGCCGAATTTGGCCTCGATCCAGCTTTCTATGCGCGGCGTTTGCGTCCTCTCGATGAAGTCTTCCCATGGTCCCACATCGAAACCGGCGTCACTGAGGGATACATGCGCAAAGAATACAAGCGCGCCCTGGCCGGCGAACCTACCGGCGATTGCCATGATTCCCCCTGTCTCGCCTGCGGTCTGCAAAATCTCGTCGCCGACTGTGAGGCATCCCTCGCAAAACGCTCCCTGTAGAGGGGCGGGTTTTAACCCGCCCGCCCATTTGTGGTAAGGGCCAGCGGCCGCTCGCCCGCCTTGTCACTTCCATTGTCTTAGGACACCATATGCATTGCCATCTTAATGCCGTAGGCGCACGCTGCGCTTGCCCAGCTTGATGGACACGGACTGCTGATCTCCAAGAGCTTTTTTGCAAAAATATTTTTTGAAAATGGCTCCAAAAACGACACGAGACGCTTGAACTCAAATGAACATGTGTGCTATAATAGTGCCATGTTTTCCTCGTATGTCGTCCTGAGTGAAGTGAAGGACCTCTATGCTACCCCGTCTGGAAAAACCCACCATGGTGGATGGCGATTCTTCGTTCTCCGCCGACGCCCCGAGATTTGTTTTCAATCGAGGTTCTCGGCGAGAAAGTGAATTTGAACCTGAAATCCGAGTCGTTTAAGTCGTTTTCGGGAAATATGCAAATTCAAAAACAACATCAGTTTGCTGAAAGCCCACTAGCCCGGATGGTATAATGTCCCCGACTTTCTTTAAAGGATATTGAATGGCTTTATCTATCGGCATTATCGGCCTCGCCATGAGCGGTCGCACCACCATCTTTGAAGCCGCCACCGGCGGCGTCGCGGCTGCTCGTCCTGGTGAACAGGTTCACGTCGGCATCGCCAAGGTGCCTGATACTCGCATCGACAAATTGTCGGCAATATTCAAACCAGTCAAGACAACCTTCGCCGAGGTGAAATACCTTGACTTGGGCGCATCGGTCAAGAATATCAGCGGAGAAGCCCTGCGCGAACTTTCGGCCATGGACGAACTTGTCAGCGTCGTCCGCGCATTCAAAGACGATTCGGTGCCCCACCCCCAGCTCACCGTCGATGCCGCCCGGGACATCGAGGCTATGAACCTTGAACTAACCTTCTCCGACCTGGCGATAATAGAACGCCGCCTGGGCAAGATCGAGCAGTCACTCAAAGCCGCTAAAGCCACCGAGCGTCCCAAGATCCTCGCCGAGCAGGAACTGATCAACCGCTTGAAAGCCGAACTCGAAAAGGATATCCCCCTGCGTGATGTCGAACTCACAGAAGAGGAAGAGAAATCGCTGGCGGGGTACCAGTTCCTTTCGGCGAAGCCCCTGTTGACAGTGATCAACATCGGCGAGGAAGACCTGGGAAATGTCGAGAAGATCGAAAAAGAATTCACTGCGAAGTTTTCCGGCAACAAGCGCCGCCTTATCGCTATCTGCGGCAAACTCGAGGCCGAACTGGCTACCATGGATGCCGCCTCTGCCGCAGAATTCCGCGCCGACTACGGGCTGGTAGAGACCGGCCTATCCCGCACTATCCGTGCGTCTTATGCTCTTTTGAATCTGATCTCTTTCTTCACCGCCGGCCCCGACGAATGCCGCGCCTGGAGCATCACCGCCGGCACCAACGCGCAGTTTGCCGCCGGTAAGATCCACTCTGACATCCAGCGGGGTTTTATCCGCGCCGAGATTGTCGCCTACGATGATTTCATCAGGTTTGGCTCGATGGCTGAAGCCAAGCACCACGGAGTCCTGCGTCTTGAAGGCAAGGCTTACATCATGAAGGATGGCGATATCGCCAACTTCCTGTTCAACATCTAATATGAAACAATCTCCCGAGTTGCGTTACGAGGATTCCCCCCGTTACGATACTGCGCCGATTGCCGGCGTTATCATATTATTGGTATTAGTCGATCTGTTGCTCGCCTTCCTTATTCCCGAGACTTTCTGGATCATGGTCGCCGCCGCCGTCTTCGAACTGGTGCTTTTTTATTTTATCATTCCACGTAAATATCAGATCCTGGATGATCGAGTTCGCATTCTTCTGGGAAACCCGGTGAAATACGACATCCCGTTTTCGACGATCAAAGAAGCCCGGCCGGCCGGAGGCGCGGAGGTCTGGATCTACCTCGGCCTGCGGATGGCTACTTCCAGCAAAGGCGTCGTAGAGCTTATCCAGCGGGGCAGCATGGATGTCGTCTTCTCACCGCGTGACCGCGAGACATTCCTGGAACAGCTCGAACTGGCGATGCGCTCGTCGGGCCGCCACAGGGATATGTCCAAAGAATGACCAGGCTATCGCGTCTGGGTTATCCGGTGGTTTTGAATTTGGCTTTACCCGCGTTGAACCGATTCCGTCGTCGGTGTCAGTCCGGACTCCTTGCGGGCGCGAGCATAAAGCGCAAAAAGCACGTCGAGACTGACCAATGCTACTACCAGCATTCCGCCGTAAGCGATAGCGTTTGAACTCTGGCTGTTGACAATGTCCCACAAAGCGTGAAGGACCACTGCGAGGATGAATGCGCCGATTACCCAGCCGTTTATGGTGATCCTGCCCGCCTTGGCTCGTTCTCTCCATAACACGGCGCAAACAATGCCCGTCCAGGCACCGTGGCCAGCCGGCGCCAGAAGACCCCTGACCAAGAGCACTTGGTTCATCGCCGTGACGTCGCCCTGGCTTTGGATCAGCGTCATCAGCGCATAACCCATTGTCTCGAGTGCCGCAAAACCCATCCCCACCGTCACCCCGAAGAGCAGACCGTCAGCTTGATGGCGGTACTTCCAACCCAAGAATAGGAATACCGGTAGGATGATTTTTGCCGATTCCTCGATCAGACCCACCCCGAATAGGCTTGATACCGACGAACTGGTCAGGGTGGAGTATTCCAGCAGACCCGCGGCAACGGTGCCGATCGCACCGCCCAGCAGGAAGGAACCGCCCAATACGGATAGAGGAATATCTCTGTCGCGAATGTGTTCATAGAAAAAGCTTACGAACGCCACTGGCACCACGAACGACCCGATCATGATTACCGTCGGGAAAAAGTTGGGATTGCCGGTGCTCTGCATCGTTACGTTGGTCACAAAAAACAATGCGACGCCAACCCCCAGCGTCCACAGCCAATTCAGCTTCATGTTAAGCCTCCTCCGACTACCAAGTTAATCATATTCCCTCGGTTCGGCATGTCAAAACCCGGTAAAAACCCTTGACGCCTTTCCAGATAGGGTATAGCCTAAATCAATTTTTATTTTTTTGGGGGCACTATGGCAGGACGTTTGCGGCCGATTGTATTTACCATACTGCTAGTTCTGCCGGTCCTACTATCGGGTTGCGGTGATTCTTCCCTGGTCGAGATTTACACACCCGCCACCCAACCTCCCCCATTTGCCTCGGTTGCCATCGAAGGCGCCGTAACCCTTCCCGGCATTTATCCTGTTAAAGCCGGTGATACCCTCGAGGATTTACTCCAGGCAGCGGGCGGTCAAACTGACTCCAGTTCAAATGTAAAACTGGTCATTGGCGGCATCTCCAATGCTCCTCAGAAGATCAACATCAACACCGCCGAGGCCTGGCTGCTGGAAGCCCTCCCAGGCGTCGGCGACGCCAAAGCCGCGGCGATTATCGATTATCGACAGTCTCACGGGCCTTTTGTAAACATCATGGAATTAGTCAAGGTTCCTGGCTTTGGACAATCGATATTTGATTCCCTCAAAGACTTGATCACGGTGTCGGGGTAGCCCATTGGTCCTGATCGTCCTGTCTCTAGCCTGGGTCATCGGCATTTGGATTGGCTCGCAGTTGACTCTGTCGCCGCTGTGGCTGTTGGCGGCGATTATTCCCGCCGCCCTTTGGTTTGTACGACAGTGGCGATTGAAAGCCGTTGTCGGTTGTCTCGTTTTTCTTTTACTGGTCGGTGGTGCTGCCTTCTTCCATTCTGCCGAGACGAAGGTAGACGAGAACCATGTCGCCTTCTACGTCGGGCAGGAGGCTTACTCGTTCGAAGGCACTGTCAGCCGCCCGCCGGAGGAAAAGGAGAAATCGGTCGCTCTGCGCCTTGCTGATATTACGATCGACGCCGGCGGCAGCAGACATGATTTGACAGGTGCCGTCCTGGTCTACGTTTCCCCATTCCCGGAGTATCGCTACGGCGATCGTATCACCCTGACCGGCAAACTGTTGGAACCTCCGGTCTTCGACACCTTTGACTGGCGCGCTTACCTCACCCGCGACGATGTTTATGCCACTGTCCTGTCGCACTCGATTTCGGATATCTCGCCTGGCCATGGCAACGCAGTGCTTGGTGCAATCTACGATCTTCGTCAGACGCTGGCGGATGGCATTGCTGCCTCGTTACCGGAGCCTATCTCCTCTTTAGCCCAGGGTCTGGCACTCGGCATCCGCTCAAGCATCCCTGACGATGTTAACCAGGCTTTTTCTGCCTCCGGTACGTCGCATTTGCTGGCCGTATCCGGGCAGAACCTGGCGATCATCGCCGGGGCTCTTTTGTTCGCCATCCGGGGCTTGATCGGCCGCCGCGGCTACTGGTATGTCTGGCTGGCCATGGCCGCAGTCTGGGGTTTCACTGTGCTTTCCGGTCTGGCTCCGCCCGTCGTCCGCGGTGCTGTAATGGCCTCTATCTTCCTCTTGGCTGAGTTCCTGGGACGCCAGAAGGCAGCCGCCCCCGTGCTGTTTTTTGCGGCAGCTTTGATGGTTGCGGCGAATCCCCAATTGCTATGGTCGGCTTCTTTCCAAATGAGTTTCGCCGCCATGGCCGGCCTCATCTTCCTTCTACCTCCGATCGACGAATTTGTCCGTCGCATGGCACTAAAATTTCCAGGGCAAGATTCACGTTTCTATGGAATTTTTCGCTGGCTGGCGGAGGGTCTGGCGGTAAGTGCCGCCGCGGTTGCTGGCGTCTTGCCCCTCATCGCCTATTACTTCGGGAATTTCTCTCTGATAGGCGGCGTCGCGACTCTCGCTGCTGTCCCCGCATTGCCCCTCATCACCTTCGGCGGCCTGCTTACCGGTGCAGCTGCCGTTGTCCACCCGGTTTTGGCGATTCTTTTCGGAGCGATTACCTGGCTGTTCATTAGCTACCTTCTGGTTGTAGTGGAACTCTTTGCCCGGATCCCCCCGTTGCACGTCGCTGCATTCAATCAGATTATGATCTGGTTCTTCTATGCCTTACTTGTCGCTTGTGCCTGGTGGCTGTGGCGATGGCAGCGACGGCAAACGGTGGAGGTCCCGGCCAACCCCATTAAACTCGGCCGTTTTGCCATGATCGGTCTCCCAGCTTTCATCCTCGTGACGGTTTTAAGTTCAAGTGTCCTGATGTTTCCCGATGACCACCGGTTGCGGATAACCTTCCTCGATGTCGGTCAGGGTGATGCCGTCTACATTCGCACTCCCGCTGGCCAGGATGTTCTCATCGATGGCGGCCCTTCTCCCCAAAGCCTCGCCCAGGAACTTTCAAAAAAGATGCCTTTCTGGGACCGGTCCATCGAATTGGTCGTTTCGACTCACGTCGATGCCGATCACCTCACCGGTCTGATTGAGGTCTTGAAACGCTACAAAGTTAACCAGGTAATCGATTCGGGCATTGCCGCCGATACCGACCCGTACCGCGAGTGGCGTCGGTTGATTGATGAAAAAGGAGTGGCGGATACAGCCGTAGTCGCAGGTCAGCGCATCCGGCTTGCTGGAAGCCTTGAATTTGAAGTCTTGAATCCATACGATAAGACGATTACCGATTCCAATTCTTCATGCCTGGTCTTAAACTTGTCTTTCGGCAACATTTCGCTACTATTTGCTGGCGACTTGCCCCGGGTGTTGGAGCAAGAATTGATTTACCGCCGATTGTTACCCGATTCGACCGTTCTAAAAGTCGCCCACCATGGGTCGAATGGCTCGACAGGGGCTGCTTTTCTTGCCGTTACCCAGCCGGAGTTGGCCGTGATACAGGTCGGACAAAACATTTATAGTCACCCGGCACCGGCGGTTGTGGCCTCTCTGAGTTCGTTGTGTATCGAGAATGGCGTTTTCTGTACTGATACTTCTGGCTCAGTCACTTTCATCACTGATGGACATTCGTTGTGGCTTAAACCGTAGCTAAAAACCTTAAGCATTCCGAATCCTTGACAATCATACCTTCAATTCTCTAATCTGGGCGCAAATGAACGAGATCATCTTCTTAGTTCAGGAAGATCCTGAAGGCGGCTTCACCGCCCGGGCTCTTGGACAATCCATTTTCACCGAGGCGGATACTCTCGATGAATTAAAATCCCAGGTCCGCGATGCCCTGGCCTGCCACTTCGGTTATGGAGCCGCCCCACCCGTCGTCCGCCTCAGTCTTCAGAAAGATGAGATCATCCTGTCGTGAGACTCCCTCGAGACATTGGCGGTCAAGACCTTGTCAGGCGGTTGGCGCTCTATGGTTACTCGATCACCCGCCAGACTGGCTGTCATGTGAAAATCATGTCGGCCCAGGCCGGTCGGGAGCACCAGATAACCATCGCTACAGGGCGACTATTGCGTATGGCTACCCTGAACAACATCTTGACTGAGATCGCCGGCTTTTTTGCCCTAGAAAAGGAAGCGCTCATAACCGCGCTGTTCACAGCCTAGCCCCTCCCCGTCATTGTCCCATTCGACGGTGAAATTTCTTCTTTTTTACGGCACATTTGCCCAAAAATAATTCCAAAAAACCCCTAGACGCAGTGCAGTCGGCGGGGGTAAAATAGGGACGTGAACATCCAGAGGTACTTCCCGCCATGCGAGTAGTTGATCCCCGTAGAAATGTGTGCTAAAGCACTGTCGCGCATTGCGCGGCGGTGCTTTTTAATTTACCAATAAACGAGTCAGGAGGAGAAAATGTATTCAAGCCTGATCGGTAAAATCGAAAAAGCGAACCGCTACGCCCAGGAGAAAGACCGAATCACCTTTACCGACATGAGCGTCAAATTCCGCGGCGAAAACGATATCCATACCACCGAACTGAAACATGGTCAATGGCATTGTTCTTGTGATTTCTTTGTGACCTGGGGGCGCTGCTGCCATACCATGGCGCTCGAAAAAGTCCTCGGCCCGATGCTGTCTGAAGAAGCCCGGGTCACCGAATTTCCGGTTTAAATAATCCGGGGATTTTATCCGGCTGCTCTGTTCCTCCAGATTTCCAGGATTTCGCCGACGGCAAAAAGCGAGCCGGTGACGCACACCATCCCATCGTGACCGGCCAAGTTGGTGCCCATAATGACCGCCTCAGCCGTGGTTGAGGTGTAATTAACCCTCTTGCCGAGTTTTTCAAAGGCGCGCCCGAGGATTTCAATGTCCATCGCCCTTGGATGCCGTGTGCGGGTAACGATGAATGCATCGAAAGTCGGAGCCAGGACTTGCGCTATTCCGGCCACATCTTTGTCAGCCGATGCCGCTATGACCAGGGATGCCGGATGCGGCCTGAGGTCCTGTCCGAGATAGGCCTCGAGGGAAGCCACCAACTCCTTGGCAGAGGCTGGGTTGTGCGCGCCGTCGAGTATCACCAACGGGCATCGATCAAGTATCTGGAACCTCCCCGGCCAATCGGTCTTCGACAGCCCTTCCTCGATTGTTTTCTTGTCGATGCCGGCTACACCCTGATCGATGAGGACCTCCAGCGCCGCTACCGCCGTCGCGCAGTTGGTCCACTGATAAGTACCTAGCAGCGGCAATTTCACATCATAGATATCATGCCTGCCCAATATATTGAACGTCTGGAATTCGTCTTCAAAATTGGAGCGGGTCACGGTATCTAGATTGGCTACCGTTAAAGGTGCAGCCAGTTTCCGGCAGGTCGAATCGATGACTTCCTTTGCGTCTTCTTGTTGGGGCGCGGAAACCACCGGCACCCCCCGCTTGAAAATGCCGGCCTTTTCGGTTGCGATCTCCCGGACGGTGTCGCCGAGCACTTCGGTATGCTCCAAATTGATTGTGGTTATGACCGAGAGCTGCGGTTCGACAACGTTAGTTGCATCCAGCCTCCCGCCCAGCCCCACCTCAATGACCTGCCAGTCAACCTGGTTATTAGCAAAATAATCGAAGGCAAGCACAGTCATTATTTCAAACGTGGTGAGTTCGCCATAACGAGCTTGGGCATTTATCTCAGCAACAATCGGCTTCAACTTTTCGACATCTTCGACGAATTCATCTTCGTCGATAAAGTGGTCGCCTATCTTGAACCGTTCGTAGGTCTCCATAAGGTGAGGTGAGGTATAGAGGCCGGTTTTATAACCTGCCTCTTTCAGCACTGAAAATATCATTGCTGCCGTCGAGCCTTTGCCTTTGCTACCGGCAATGTGGACAGTTTTGGCCTTCAGGTGAGGGTTGCCCAGCCGTTTGAGGAAAAGCCGTACCCGCCGAAGGTCGTATCGGGATGCATCGCGGGGGCGCTGTCCCGCCTCATAATCGACGAACCCATAGAGCCAATCCAGTGCCGCGTGATATTCAGCTTTCATAGCTAAATAATAGCAGCATTACCCGGTGGCAAGAAAAACACAATCCAATATGAGGACCTGGCTTTGAACTCCTTCATACTGGATTATTTAAAGAAGCAGCTTTGGATGAAGGACTGGCGATTAGCCTTTATTCAAAGATGACGCTCCGGTGACATTGACGTCGCCCATTGTAGGATTTCCGTAATACTTCAAAGATGAAGCCCCCGACAAGGTCACATCCAGCCTGCCCGAGGTGTTTACGTCGCCGTTCGAGGCGCCGGAGAAATTGACTTTTGCGCTTGACGTAACGAATTCTTTGAGTGTCGCCCGTGAGGCGCCGGAAACCGCCACGTTCAGATCTTGGCCTCGGCCTGAGAAGCTTATGTTTGATGCCCCGCTGACGTTAAACACGGCATTGCCGCTTTCCAAGCTGCCCCGGATCTTGGAAGAGCCCGAGATGGTGCCGTTGACGTCGCCGCATTTGATACCATCCAGTTCTATACTGCTGGCGCCGCTGGCAGCGAGCTTCAAGCCTTCGTTGGAGGTAAAACCGCTGAGTGCGGCCGAAGAGGCGCCGGTGACTTGCACGCTTGCGATCTGCGGCATGGCGACCCTGGCTTTCAGGGAAGCGATGGTATAGCTGCCGTTCTTGAGCTTTATCTTCAGCGTATCCCCGTTTCTCTCGAAGTCCAGGTAGTCAAATATATTTTGGTTGGTGGTGACGCTCACTGAATAGGAGGCATCCCGGATAATCTCTACATCGAAAGTCGAGGAGACCTCTACTTTGGTGAACTCCGAGAAATCCAGGGACCTAGTTTCGGTCGGCCCGCGTCCAACGATGCTGCCGAAGGGGATACAGGCTATCCCGAATAGTGAAAGCGAAGCAATTCCGATCAACACCAAAAGTTTCTTCATAATTATTGTCCTCCGCCTTCATTATGGGCGTGTCCACACAAGAGAACACCCCGCGAACGAGGAGTTTTTGGCTCGCCTTTAGGCTAGTTTTCGAAAGACTCGTCTTTACGGGCGATCACGAGAGCCCGAAGGCACCACCCAAGGCGTTTTATGTCTTCTTGGTGAAGCTCGAAGCACCGGTTATTTTGACGTCGCCGAGTGTTGGCGTGCCTAACCACCGGAGGTTGCTGGCACCTGAAACGTTTGCGTCGAGTTTGCCTTTGACGTCGATGGTCATGCTGGCTGCCCCACCGAGCTTTATCCGGGCATCTCCAACAGTCATTTTTTCAAGGTTGGCGTTGGAAGCTGCTGTAAGTTCGATATCCGCCGTCTCGGCGCTACCGTTGAGTTCGAAATGGGAAGCCGCTCCCGCTTCGAGTTTCAATTGTTTACAGGCGACGTCGCCGCTCAAGGTGCTTGCACCAGAGAGCGTTGCCTGAAAGGTCTCGAGCCCGCCGAAGCCGGAAATTTCCCCTTTGCTGGCAGCGGCCAGTTCGATTGAACGCAGTTCCGGCATGGTGACGATTAGCTTTGGAGCTGAAACCCCCTTAAAAACCAGGCCAATGTGGCCCCACCGCGCTTCCAGCTTGGCGGTAAGCGTCCCTCCGAAAACGCTGACTTTAACGTCGTTCAATGCCTGATCGTCTGCTTCGACTGCTACCGAGAATTGATCGCCGCGCTTGACCTCAAGCTTCATGGCGTTGCGGACTTCAACGCCGGTGAAACCGCTGAAATCGAATTCCTTGCGGGCCATGTTATCACCTCGTTTGCTGCCGGTTCTCGCGCCCGGTGGCTTTATTTCATTTTCAAGAAATTATAGCATCGTCGGCAATAGGCAGGAACATCATTTGCCCCTTCGGCAATTTGACTGGTATTATCTCGGCAACAATTCCGGGGAGATCTTAAATGCTTGAAAACTTGCCTCTTTCAACCATCACCGCTATGCTTGACATCCTGCCGGTTGACCTGACGTTCATGGACAATAAAGATCGGATCTCCTGGTTTTCCGGCCACCGCATCTTCAACCGCCCGCCCGAGATCGTCGGCCGGGATGTGCGGCAGTGCCACAAGGAGTCATCGTGGCCGGCTATCGATAAAATGATCGCCGATTTTAAATCGGGCGTGAGCGACATGGCAGAGCATTTCACCGACAAAAGCGACGGGAGGAAAATACGCATCAGATATATGGCCGTTCGCGATGCGTTGGGTGACTACTTGGGAATGGTGGAAATGGCGGATGACATCACGTCGGTCCGCCCAAGTGAACCGGTTTAGTGGCGAACGGCTTCTCCTGAACATTCGTCGCAGCATTCGATACAGGATGGAGACTTCCGGAAGATATCTTTACCGTGTTTAACGATCAGGGCGTGGTATTCGGCGAATAATCCGGATTCGTGTGGCAGGTTGTCCATGAAAAGAGCCTGCCAACCGTCGTAACTGTCAACCGGAGGCTCAATCCCAAGGCGCCTGAATAGTCTTCGGGTATATGCGTCGATGACGAATACCGGCCGTTTGAACACGTAAAGCAAAATCGCGTCAGCTGTCTCCAGCCCTACTCCGTAG
The DNA here is from genome assembly GCA_050859015.1 of Dehalogenimonas sp. Lineage (GTDB taxonomy): Bacteria > Chloroflexota > Dehalococcoidia > Dehalococcoidales > Dehalococcoidaceae > Dehalogenimonas. The sequence goes on along the minus strand of CP139473.1, from coordinate 52,733 downwards.
ATCTCGAGGAGTTCCTGCCGCAGATCGACAGTCGGAGATCTGTCGAGCCGTGACAGGTCGTCCTTATACTTGCCGAGCCACTCGGCCAGAGCTTTGAGCTTCCTTGCCTTGGCGTTGTAATACCCGGAAGGGTAAACCATTTTGGCGAGGTCAACCATTGGCAGGTCCCTGATGGCCGATGGTGAAAGCTTCCCCGCGGATTTGAGGTTTGTGATCGCTTTTTCAACGTTACCCCAGGCCGCTGACTGGGTGAGAATGGCACCAACCATGATTTCAAACGGCGTTTCGCCCGGCCACCAGTGTTGTACACCATAGCAGGCCAGAAGTTTGTTGTGTATACCGATTAACTTTCTTCGTAATTCAGGTTTGCCGGTCATGGTCCAATATGTTACCATAACACTTTACCACCACTAACCGCCACGATTGAGGTGAAACGTGCCTAAGATTTATTTAATCGATGTCACCAACCGCGACGGCGTACAGACAGCCAAACTCGGCTTGTCAAAACTGGAAAAAACCATGGTCAACCTCTACCTTTCCGAGATGGGTGTTTTCCAATCGGAGTTTGGTTTCCCCACCACCAAACACGAAACGAACTATCTGCGCGCTAATCTGCGCCTGGCCGAACTCGGGGTCATCGCCCCCCTGCGTTTGGAAGGCTGGATGCGAGCTATCTCATCGGACGTTGAATTAGGCTTCCAGATGGTGCCGGGGTTGAAGCATGTCAACCTTTCGATTTCAACCTCCAATCAGATGATCGATGGTAAATTCAAAGGCAAGAAGACACGGAAGGACGTCATCAAGGAAATGACTTCCGCGGTTGACACCGCTTACCGGCTCGGTGCCGCAACCGTGGGCGTCAACGCCGAAGACGGTTCCCGCACCGATCTCGAGTATCTGACAGAATATGGTCTCGCTGCCAGGGAACACGGAGCTACCCGGTTGCGTTACTGCGATACCCTTGGCTATGACGACCCATTCTCCATCTACGATACCTGTCGTGCGCTAGCCGAGGCCGTCGGAATGCCCATAGAATTACACTGCCACGGTGACCTTGGAATGGCCGTAGCCAACTCGATAGCCGGGGCTCGCGGCGTTGTCGATGGCGGCCAGGATGCCTATATCAACACCACGCTCAACGGCATCGGCGAACGAGCCGGCAACGCCGACCTCGTTGCCACGGTGCTGGCCTTGACCAAAAGCAAGAGCTTTGCGGGCAAGTACGAACTGGGCAATCCCATCGACCTGACTAAGAGCTGGAAGATCGCCAAATTCGCGTCATACGCTTTCGGCGTACCCATCCCTATCAATCAGCCCGGCGTCGGCGCCAACGCCTTCGCCCACGAATCCGGCATCCACGCCGACGGTGTTCTCAAAGACCCTCATAACTATGAGCTTTACGGCTTCGAAGAGCTCGGTCGCGGCGACCCCGAAATGGTGGAAACCGGACGTGAGATCTGCGCAGGAGAATATTCCGGTATCTCCGGCTTCTCTCATATAATGAGCGACCGCATGTCCTGGCACTTCAAGAACAAGGAAGAAGCCCAGGAGATACTTGAGCTGGTTCGCTACGCCAATGTCCTCTCCCATAAACCGCTGGTCGAAGACGAATTGCTGTTTATCGCCCGCTACCCCCACACCGCCAAACGCCTGCTCACCGTGACTCCTCTCGAGGGATCGGACGTCATCGATGAACTGTTTACGCCCTGGCCCGAGGATAAGAACAAAATCAGGGAAACACTGTAACACCAACCCCAGCGGTTTGTTCTGCGTTTTCGCATAAAAAGAGGCAGGTCGATTGGCCTGCCTCTTAGCATTTCCGTTTTTGGATACTTTGCTATCTGGAGACAGCCGGTCTCCGTACCGTTATTGCTCCGGTTGGGCATTGGAACTCGCAGCCGCCCAGTAGGTCACATTTGCTCTGGTCGATAACCTTGCAGACGCCGGTGTCAGCATCCACCTCGAGGATTTGCCGCGGGCACATCACCGCGCAGACCCCGCAACCGGTACACAATTCCGGATCGATTTTGACTCTATCTTCCATACATCCTCACCTCAGTTCTTAATTTTCAATAGGTTAAGGCTGCCGCCAACCGCGGAGCTTGCCTCTTCAATTCCTAGATCAAGTGTCTTTGCGAGTCCTTCCATCCCGCCTAGAGCCTGGGTGCCCTTAAAGCAAAGATAATGTTCTCCGCCAACCACCATCTCTGCGAACCGGTAGAACCGCCGTGCCGGAACTGGATAATCGGCCAGGACCAACCGGCCGCCTTTTTTCGTCACACGCCGCATCTCAGCAATCACTTTTTGCTGGGTTTCGAGTGACTTTTCGTGCAGAGCTAACGAAATCGTTGAGTAATCGAAAAATCCATCTCCGAAAGGCAGCGCCGTGGCGTCGGCCAACTGAAAATGCAGGTTTTCTTTTCCGGATTTCTGCCGTTTTCTCTCTGTGACGGCGATCATCTTGGGGTCAAGATCGATCCCCCACGCGTCAATTCCGAGCCGGGATAGATAGGCGGCCTGATCCCCGGTCCCGCAGCAAACGTCAAGCACTTTGTCTCCGGGTTTCATCCCTCCAAATTCGGGGATTCTTTGTCGTAATCGCCTTAACGCCCGGTCGATAACCAGGCTGTAGAAGTTGACTATCAAGGCCGGAACTCTTCCCTCAAGATGCTATACAGAATAATGTCGAAGAATTCGCCTCGGTGGAAATAGAATTTGCGGCGGCAGCCCTCGTACTTCATGCCGATTTTCTGCATCACCCGTCCGGAAGCTTGGTTTTGTCCGATATGATGGCAGGTGACTGCCTCCAGCCCGAGCTCAATAAAACCGTATTCGACCATCGCCCCGGCGGCCTCAGTCATATAGCCCCGGCAGCGGAATTCTTTTCCTAGCCAGTATCATCGACGTCTTCCGATTGGAAAGGCCGCAACAATAGACGTTCGGTCTCCAGTGTTGTGCGAATCATATACATGATAACTGTATCATCAAATACTCATCTTTCCAATTTTTACGATTGAATGGCGCCAGGGGCTAACATCCACGCAAGTTTCGTCGTTATAAACGGTGAGTGTGCCAAGAGGAGGTAAAATATGCGCCGCGTCTATGATGCCTGGGATCGGGTACTTTATGAGATCTGGAAATTCCGGCAACCCATGCCCCGATACGCAGTTGTACGTGTCCGTCGCCACCGTCAGTAAGCTGGGTGAACCTCGAAAACTCGCCCGTTTCGATATGGCGGGAGGTCAAAAACCTCCCGCCACTCTTTCTATTCGTCGTTGCGAGGCCGGTGCGCCGGCGAAGCAATCTCCATGCCATCGGGCAATACTGCTTGTAGCACGGCGGCACGGCCAGGCAGTAAGGTTGAGGCTGAATGCGACCATTACAGCTTCGTAAATTGACACCGTTGCCCTTTCGTGATAGCTTTTTAGGATACGTCCGAATGAATTTCGGTAAAAGAAGGAGCTATCATGCAGGATAAGGTCAAAACAGCGCTGGACAAAATCCGCCCCAATCTCCAGGCTGACGGCGGCGATGTTCAATTCGTTGAAGTCAAGGACGGCATCGTAAAAGTTAAACTCACCGGCGCTTGCGCCGGCTGCCCAATGTCTCAGATGACTCTTAAAAAGGGCATCGAGAATTTCCTCAAGCGCGAGATTCCCGAGGTCAAAGAGGTCGTTTCAGCCTAAACGCTAATTAATCCTTGGACATTAAAAAGCCCGCTCAATTGAGCGGGCTTTTTCCATCACTAACTCAACTATTCTTCGGTTTCCAATTCAAACGCCTTATGCAGCGCCCGCACAGCTTCCTTGACCTTGCCTTCCTCGATAATGACCGTAATCCGGATTTCCGAGGTGGAAATGAGGTCGATGTTGATGCCGGCATCGTACAAAGCCCTGAACATCTTAGCGGCATAACCCGGCGTGTTTTGGATGCCCGTTCCTACGATTGAAATCTTGCCAATATTCGGGTCGGCCTCGATGCTGGTTGCTCCCAGGTGATCGGCTATCGGCTTGACCACTTCCATTGCTTTTTTCAGGTCCGACTCCGCCAGGGTAAAGGTCATGTCCGTGATGTGCTTAACGCTTGCGTTCTGGACTATGGTATCGACCGATACGCCTGCTTTGGCCAGCGGCTCGAACAGCGATGCCGCAATGCCCGGCTTGTCAGGTATGCCGACGATTGTGATCTTGGCTACATCGAGGTCATGAGCGATGCCGCTCACCTTATTCCGAATCTCCATTTGTCCTCCGTGAATCAACGTGCCGGGATTATCATTGAAACTGGAAGCAACCAAAATCGGGATATTATAGAGCTCGCCCAATTCGACAGCCCGCGGATGCATTATCTTGGCGCCGTAAGTGGCCAGTTCCAGCATCTCCTCGTAGCTGATCTCCTTCAGTCGCCGGGCTTCGGGAACGACCCTGGGATCGGCCGTGTAGACGCCGTCGACGTCGGTGAACCGTTCGCAGATCTTCGCCCCCAGGATGGCGGCAAGAGCCACTGCCGAGGTATCGGAACCTCCCCGCCCGAGGGTGGTCACCTCCATGCTCTCGGTGATGCCCTGGAAGCCGGCGACGATGACGATACGCCCTTTATGCAACTCTCGATGGATACGTTCGGGCTCGATGCCGGTGATTCGGGCACGGCTGTGGGACGCATCGGTCTTGATGCCCGCCTGTGCGCCCGACAGGGAAATCGCCTCGTGTCCCATGTGTTTGAGAGTCATCGCCAGGAGTGTCGATGAGACGATCTCGCCGGTGGACATGAGCAGGTCGAGTTCGCGCGGGTCCGGCCGGTCGGTCAGCGATTCCGCCAATTCAATGAGGTCATCGGTGGAATCGCCCATGGCGGAAACGACCACCACCACCTGGTTGCCTTTCTCTTTTGTGGCGATGATCCTGCGGGCAACGGAGCGTATTCGCTCAGCGTTAGCTACCGAGGTGCCGCCGTACTTTTGAACGATGATTGCCATTCTGCCTCGCTGATGCCCCTTAAAATTGTCATTCCCGCTTGCGCGGGAATCCAGCGCCTCTATTTATTATTTTCGATTCTCGAAACTCACCAGTAAATCTTCACGGACGACACCACCCCCAGACTCTCCCAGTAGTAGTCCCCGAGTGAATCGCCCAGGATGCCCAGTTCCCGTTGCTCCGCCTGGAGTCTATCGTGCCAGTTATTGAAATATGTGTATTCCGGTTCCTTGAGCCTGATCCTGCCGCCGAGCGCCTGTTCGTAGGCCGCGGCGTCAGATTCGTAGGCGTCTCGTTTCTGTTCGAATAGCCGGAAATTGGCCAGATAAGACAGGTAGTAATTATAAAGGGGAGAGCTTGCGACCTCAAGCGGGACTACTCCGTAGTCCTGCCCGATGGCGATATATGCCACTTTGTCGAAACTCCCTACAGCATTGCTGCTGATGTCCTGCCGGGCAACATCGTACGAAGATGTGTCGTCGATAATAACCAGTCCCCGGTCGATGGTCATAAACGCGGTCGCCGCATGTCCCACATTCTCGCCGTAAAAGTCGATGGCCACCCAGGCTGCCCTGATGCCTCCCGCCTCGGCATCGTTATGAAGGTCCATCGCAAAGCTGCCGCACATGTACCTGTCGGGAATGTAGGCGTGGTGATCCGTTGCGTCGCTTTCGATAAAAGCTATTAGCCTGTCCCAGGTTACATCGACGGCGGCTGGATTGTTTATCAGCTTCACTGAAGCTCCGCCAGGGTACAACTTGTAAGGCGGTTGACGTCCGTCATAAGAAAGAGCACCGGCGATGGAGTTGATGCCGGCGGCGTCATCAGGAGCGGTAAGTGTTATCGCCGGAGGGTAGGCTGCGCCGGGAATCTCCAGTGAGAACGAACACCCGGACAACACCGCCGCCGTGATAAATATTGCCAACGGCATCGATGCCCATTTTGCCGTTCGTCGTTCTATTTTGGTCATTTGGTATTTCGGTTTTTGAATTTGTTTCGTATTCGAGTTTCGATTTTCGGATTTACTTCAAAACCAGCGTCAAAATCATCGCAACAATAACGATGCCGATGATCGCCCAGAACCAAACCGGAGTTCCTCCCCCCGTTCTGTGCCCCCGGTACCCGGTAGATTCTCCCCTTCTTCGTTTTTCGCAACATTCGACGCAGGTGCAGGCTGGCGGATGCCCGCCATACCTCGTCTGCCTGTAAGTCTCATCTTCCCTCGGACTCATATAACCCTCAGATCCGTTTGAACACTCTTAACACTTGGATCATTTGATTTTGTGTCATTCAAATTTGTTTAGAATTTAGAAATTAGGATTTTGGATTTTGCTCTATCCTCTTACCACCATACTCATAATGTTGTGAGCCTCGGCCACTATCAGCTTAGTGCCTTTTGCCTCGGCTTCAGTGAAGCGTCTTGCGCCGCTCGTCCTGACGCCGGAACCCCAGATTAAAAATGGCACCATTTCGGCGGCGTGGGTACGGATCTTAAGCGGCGTCGGGTGATCGGGCATGATCAGCACTCTGAGCTTATCTCCCTTGAAATCCCGCAACCGCCCTACCATGTCGCGGTCGATCATTTCGATCGCTTTGACCTTTTCCTCGGCGTTGCCGGAGTGCCCCGCCTCGTCCGGTGCCTCCACGTGAACCACCGCCATGTCGTAAATGTCTAATGCCTTCAGGGCTTCTTCCATCTGAAGTGCGTAGTCGTTGTCTATGTTATCAGTAACTCCATCGATACACATCACGTCCATTTCCTGCATCTGCCCCAGGCCCCGTAGGAGATCGACGCCAGACGTGATCGCCGCGCTTATCCCGTAGCGTTCCTTGAACGACGGCATTTTGGGGAGGGGACCGCTGCCCCAGAACAGCCAAAGTTGAGTTGCTGGCAGTTCGCCCCGGGCAATTCTGGAGACGTTGATCGGGTGGTCTTTCAGTAGTTCTGCAGAAGCATCCATTATGCTTCGCAGGATGTCGCTGCCTTCACCCTTCGGCAAATATCCCTCGACAGGTTGGTCGGGGATGTCGTGGGGCGGTTTGCATACGGCGCGAAGCGTTTCCGGACGTCCTTTGAGTTTTAAAATGTGGCGGTAGGCCACCCCAGGGAACAGTTTAAGGTCTGGTGTCTTCAGTTTTTCGTTAAGGAACCTGATCAGGGCGGCGGATTCGTTGGAGTCAATATGCCCGGCGGAATAATCCCGCATGATTCCGTCCTCGACTGTCACCAGGTTGGCTCGGAAGACCGTTTCGTCGGCGGCGATGGGGATGTCCAGGCTCCTGGCTTCGATTGCGGCGCGCCCTTTGTAATAGACCTTGGGATTATAGCCCAGCACCGACATGCAGGCGCAGGCGGATGACGGCTCCATCCCCTCGGGCACCGTGCCGGTCATGCCTACCGTGGCGCGCCTCGCCATTTGGTCGAGGTTCGGCGTCTCTGCCGCTTCCAGGCTCGTTTTGTTTCCTAGCGATTCCACCGGCCATCCGGAGGCCCCGTCTATGATGAGCACTACGTATTTCATACTGCCATCCTATTTGCTATTGCCGGAGGGCTGACCGTATAATAATCATTCTGGCGGGGCGTAGCGCAGCCTGGTTAGCGCGCAGCGTTCGGGACGCTGAGGTCGGAAGTTCAAATCTTCTCGCCCCGACCATCTCCCCTATTGTCATTCTGAGCGCAGCGAAGAATCTCCATGCTGCATTCGAATATTTCATTACATAATACCACGATTAAGTCTGCACCTTCACCTTTTCCCAAATTTCGTTCTGCTGGTCGAAGGCCAAGTCCTTGAACGATAATCCCTTTTCGCTGCAATAGTTTTCCATCGCCTTGAAGCGATCTGCAAACTTATGGTTTGCGCCTCTTAACGCGCTTTCGGCGTCGATGCCCTGTCTCCGGGCATAGTTGACCAGGGTGAACAGGACATCGCCAAATTCCGCTTCTCTTTCCGCGCTTGTTGCAGCTTCCTTCAGTTCGGCAATCTCCTCATCCAGTTTGTCGAGAACCCCCCGGTCGTCTTTCCAATCGAAACCCACCCTGGCCACCCTGCCTTGAACTTCCTCGCTGTAAGCAAGAGCGGGCATAGCTACTGGAACGCCGTCCAGCATCGATTTCTTGACCGGACGCTCGGCCTTCTTGATGTCTTCCCACCGCCGAAGCACCTCACCCGCATCCTTGGCTTCCTTATCGCCGAAAACATGGGGATGGCGTCTGATGAGCTTGGTGACGATGCCTTCTACGACGTCACCAATGGTGAAATCGCCATTTTCAGCGGCGATTTTGGAATGAAAGACGACCTGCATCAACAGGTCGCCCAGCTCGGTCTTGAGTTCTGCCTTGTCGCCGGAGTCTATCGCCTCCAGCACCTCGTAGCATTCCTCGAGCAGGCTATCGCGGACAGACAGGTGTGTTTGTTCTCGGTCCCACGGGCAACCGTCCGGAGCGCGCAGCTGATCGATTATGTTGACCAGGGTTTGGAAATCGGAGGAATCCTGTTCCGGACGCGTTGAGGGATCTATCAAGGGAGACCTCGCAAACGGGGTTACGGCAATTATACGCCCGTTTCAGAGGGGTGTCATTTGTCTTGAACTCCGGTCGCCCCGGTTTGTTGTTTGAACGACCTCATCACTACCCAGAAAATTAGGCTCATGACTACCAGGACAAGTCCGGCAGTGGTAAAAGCTACGGTGAACGAAAACGCCCCGATCAGGAGTCCGGTTATAATCGGGCCACTTGATTGCCCGATGTCCATGATTCCGGACATGACTCCCAGCGCGCTGCCCCTCCCCTCCTCCCGCGCCAGATCCGCTACTAGCGCCGACGTTGATGAGGTGACTATCGCTAGCCCCAGTCCGGAAGCGGCGATAAGAATCAGCATCAGGAGATAGCTGGCGGCAGTCAGGATGAGCATGATTATCGTTCCCCCGAGGATCAGCCCAGCTATGATAGTTCGAATCCGCCCGTACCTGTCGGATAACCTGCCCATGATCGGCTTGGTGAAGGCGGTAACTACGATTTGGGCGGTGAACAGGAGCCCGATCTGCCATGCGGCAAACCCCAGCTTCTCGTTTAGGTACACCGGCAGGAATGTTTCCAGGCAGCCATAACCGAAATACTGCGCCGCCTCGACGCCGCTGGTGGCCAGGATTCCTTTGTGCCGGAACACAAAAGAGACCTCTTTAACGTATTTGCGCCAGTTGTTTCTTAAGGTATCGGCGACCGGCACATTTCCGGTTGAATCTTTCGGTAATCGGGTCACCAGCAACAGGGTTATGAATCCAGCGACGCCGTCAGCCAGGTAAACCAGGTGGAAATCGTTGCCGATTATGAGCAGCCCGCCGACGAATGGTGCCAGGAACCGCCCCACCAGCGTTGCCGATGAGTACCATCCCATCCGCTCTCCCCGACCCTTTGAATAAGTGTCGGCCACGATTGCCAGGGCTACCGGTCCCAGGATCGCCGTGGCCAGTCCGTGGTAAACGCGTACCAGCACCAGCGTTCCCGCGTTGTGGACGAAGAGATACAAAAAAGGCGCGGTGGCGAAGATCACCGCCGCAAACAAAACCACCCTCCTGCGTCCGATGGCATCGGATATGGCCCCGGCAGGCAGGCTCGCCAGGATACCGACGATAGTGGATGAAGCGGCGATAAAACCCAGCGCGGTGTCGGAGATTCCCAGCGATTTGACGTACAACGGCAGCGCCGGGTTCTTGGCCATCGTAGAACTGAAAATGGCTATGCCGCCCGTTAAGCAGAGTATCCAGAATGGCGTGAGTTTGAATTTCATAATTCGAATACTATCCCGGCAGAACTTTCGCTAGCATGAACCCGCCGATTTCACCGGCAATTATCGAGATGAAATTTATCTTCAGCCATGCTCCCAGGCCAAGGGCGGTTTGTATGCCGATTGTGTTGATGGACGTTTGATGGCTCGCATCGGCCATGCGGTAAACGCCGAGAAAGAAAATGACAAATACCGGGATGATCCCAAGGATCACCGCCGCCTGCCCTAACCGCTTGCTGAGTTTTCTTTTCCCAATCTTTTTCAGGATCCAGATCGCCAACCCGGTTAAAACAGCGGTCCAGAAAGCTACCCAAAAATCCATGGGACAATTGTAACTGTGCATCTAGCGGTGTCAAGCGTTTTTCAACCGTTGATGACATATCACCGCCCTCCACTTGGTGGCTATCGCAAATAAATCAAAAATCCCTTGGGCAATAAAAAGAAGGGGCTGTTTCCAGCCCCTTCTTGATCATTAACCCTGGATAGCTAGGACAGGATGTAGACGCTCTGAGGACAATCTTTGCAATTGGGGGCATCGCATTTCAAACACGCTTGGACTGATTCCAGGGCTATCGCATTATTTTTCCTGAGATCGCTCAGGACGGCCTGGTACTCGTCGATTTTTTCCTGGACGGTTGTCAAAGCATTAAGCGAGCGTTTCAATATTTCGGTTTTGGTTCCCGGTGCCGGCACATCCAAGCCTAAAATGGTTTTGATATCCCCGATAGAAATATCCAGCCGCCGCAGTGTGTGGATCAACCGCAGTCTGACAACGTCGCGATTGTCATAGAGTCTGAGCCCACCTGGAGTGACGGCTGAAGGCTTAAGAAGTCCCTCTTCCTCATAGTATCTCACCGTCCGTAGGCTGACGCCGACATTATTGGCTATGTCGCCGATCTGCAGGACGGATCCGGCTCCGGGTGCGTGGTTTGGCATGTGACAATTGTAACATAACGAAATACGGACAGCAATTACGTTATGGAATTCTAATTACTTTGGGTATTGACAGTAACGTAACGGAATATTATAATCTTGACTACTTGCCCTGCAAGAAAAATGATCTGGAGTGATGATTATGACTGCGATGCCCCAGGAAGCTATCGATCTGTTTCAGGACCCTTCTGTGCCGAAAATGGTAGCCACTGTTGACAGTGAAGGCGAACCGAATGTCACCCCAAAGACCAGCATGAGCGTAGTCGATCCCGAAACCCTGGCATTCGCTGACCTTTATGGCATGACCACCAGGACCTTCAAGAACCTGAAAGAAACCAAAAAAGTCGCCATCGTCGCCATGAAAGTACCCCTCACCCCGCCCTTCACCACCTACCAGGTCAAAGGGACCTTCCTCAAATATGAAACCTCCGGTCCACTGTTCGATAAATTTGCTAAAGCGCTAAAAGACGCCATGGGCGTGAGCATTACCGGCGTCGGCACGGTTCGAGTTGAAGGCGTATATTCCCAGGCTCCTCAGGACAAGGGGAAAAGGTTGGCTTAGGTACCCGATTACCCCGGGCTTATTTTCAATTGGGATAATATTAAGTGAAAATTTTGATTATTGCGGATGACCCCGAAATTGCGGAAAACGTGTCTCTGGCATTTGGTGTCGGCAGACCAGGAACGGAGGTCGTTTCCGTTTCATCGCAGGGATTAAACGAATCGTCCATCTACGAAGTTTACCCCGATGCGGCCTTTGTCGAGCTCGGGTTACAGGCCGGTGCCGGGTTCGAAGCGATCAAGACATTCAGGTCGTTCTCGGATGTTGCCATTATCGCCGTAGCGGACCGGCAAAACCAATCGGGTATTCCGAGGGCTTTGAAGCTGGGAGCCAACGATTCTGTCCTTAAGCCTTTTGAGTTGATGGAGATATTGATTAAAGTGTGTTCTCTGGTCGAAAAGAAACGCATCAAGCATCAAACTCGGATTCAGCCTCGTCATAAACCGGCCAAAGCAAATCCTCCACGACACGGGATGGTAACAGAAATGCCGAGGATGCAAACAGACCTGGCGACGGTAACTTCTTGATTCAAATTACAGGAGGCTGTAACGCCAGAATAATCACCAACGCCCCAACCCCGATAAGCACCACCCCTACGGTTCTGGTAAAAGCCTGCTGGGACAAACGCTGCAGAACCCTTTTACCGAACAGCGTTCCCGCGATGACCCAAATCGTGGCGATCGCGATCAAATTCCAGATCGGGATCAATTCGCGACCTTGTACCGCCAAGTAAACCGGGATCCTCGCGACATCCACCATCAAGGCGATCCCCGTGGCCGTCGCGACAAACTCATCCTTTCTCAGGTCGAACCCGGTCAGGGCTGCGGACCTGATGCCTCCTTGGTTGCCAACCAATCCCCCGAACAACCCGGAAAGCCCACCGCTGAACCAGGAGAGTGGTCCTTTGATCTGGATTTTTCCGGCTAATCCGGTGATTTCCGAGACTCCCGCGATTATCAGCAGGCACCCGAAGATGATGCCGAGGAGGCTGTTGTTGAAGGTGTTGTGCAAAAGTGCCCCTATCAGCCCGCCGGCCGCGCTGGCCAATCCGAAGCTCAACAGAACCCTCTTGTTTACCGAACCCCTCAACAGAAAGAATCGCAGAGACGTGCCGATGACATGGACGATCGCAATGGCGGCAACCGCCACCCCGATCCCCGTTTTAAGCGCCAGCAGCGGCGTCAGCAGGCTGCCGATGCCGAAGCCGGTTAACGATGCCACCGCTCCCGCGATGATTGCGACCAACGCCAGGACCGATGCGAATATCACACCTTAATATTCGCATAGGAGGTCTTTTACTCAAAACAAAACGGGTTCGGGAATCAGCCGATGCCGAGCACGTGGCGCATCTTAAATAACCCTGCGTCCCAATTCCGACCGTCCCCGAAAGCGTCATCCTCTGGAAGCCGAACCGATTTCCGGCAGGCTACGCCATGCGGTCCGGTGCGAATTGTCCGCCCGCCAACGCAATAATAATTTCCTGTGGTAAACTAATTCAAGGACCGGGCTGAGGATTACATGGCGCTTGCTCTCGTAATCCTGTTTGTATTCGTACTGAATATTGGCTTCGGATACTGGCGGGCCAACACCCGTAAGTTTTCTTGGCAGTGGATTCTGTCACTTCATATGCCAGTCTCTATCGCCATCGGCGCGAGCATGCTTTTCCTTGGCTGGAATTGGGCTCTGGTTCCCATTGTTGTTGGCGTCTTTGCCGCCGGCCAGTTTTCGGGCGGCAAAGTGCGGAATGGAGTATCGAAGAGCTCCTCGACCTGAAACTACTTCTGGGGCTCTAGGTTTGCATCGGCGAGAACCGTCCGGGGCTCTCCTATTTAGCCTTGACCACCAGCACCGGAATCTCCGCATGGTTGATGACCTGTGAAGTCACGCTCCCTAGAGTGAGCCTTGCGATCCCGCTTCTGCCGTGGCTTGCCATGGCGATCACATCCGCCTTGTTATCTTTAGCCGCCTGCAGGATGATCTCCGCCGCCCCGCCTTCCTCCGCCAAAATCTGTACACGAATTCCTGTCAGGTGTTTCGCGGCTATTTGCCTCAGGTAGTCCCTCGCCTCTGCCGGCGTCAGCGTCTCTACTTCGCTGGCGTTGGAAAGAACCAGCGCGTCGATTACACTGGGACCGACCGGCTTGATCACCTCAAGCAAGATGATCTTGGAATCAGGGGCGCACCTAGCCAGGTCAGCCGCCGTTGGCAGAACTTGTTCAGAAACCCGGGAACCATCCAGGGGGACAATGATCGTTTTGAACATACTGCCACCTCCTGCCAGTTGTTTAAGAATGACGGAACGATATCCACATTACTACGCGGATGAAGCCTTTTCAAGGTCTAATCTGGCGGTCTATTGGCGCTTCTGATACAGGCGCATCGCCAGGGGACAAAACACCAGTAGAAGTCCGGCGCTCACCAGCAGGACGATGGTTATCTCGCCGGCTTCAGGTGCGCCCGTCGTCAGCCCCCGCACGGCGGTGACAAGGTGGGTGACGGGATTGACGTTAACGAAAGCCTCCAGCCAGGATGGCATTGTCTCGGGAGCCACGAACACGTTGCTGACGAATGTCAGCGGGAACAGGATCATCATGCTTACCGCCATCAGCGACTCGGGCGTCCGCATCACCAGACCCAGGGCGATCCAGATCCACGACAGGCAGGAAGAAAAGACCAGCAGCAGCAGAACCGCCACCAAAATCCCAGAAAAACCGGCCTCCGGGCGATAGCCCAGAGCCAGCCCAAGCAGGATCATGACCGCCGACGCCATGGCGTATCGGGCGGCGTCCGCCAGCATCATGCCGGCGATGACCGACGGCCTCCAGATAGGCAGCGAGCGGAAACGGTCGAAAACTCCCTTCTTGATATCCTGGTTGATGCCAAGGCCTGTATAAATGGTGATCATGCTGATCGTCATGACCAGGATGCCGGGCAGAACGAACTGCAGGTAAGCCCCGGTTGACCCTGCCAGTGCCCCGCCGAAAAGGTATGTGAACATCAGGAGGAAGATGATCGGGGACGCGGTTACGTCGAAAAGCTGCTCCGGGACGTGCCTGATCTTGAGCATCGCCCGCCAGCCAAAGGCCATCGTCGTTGCCAGTGGCGACAGTCCCGCCGGCCGTTCCTTGGTAGATAGAACAGTGCGTATTATTTCCGGTTGAAGAGGGGTTTCGTCCTTCATTTAAGGGACTCCCGGTTGTGGACTTCATCTGCCGGATGCCCGGTCAGGGTCAGGAAGACCTCGTCGAGGCTGGGTTGTCCGTAGGCAAACGTGGCTACGCCGATTTCCGCCTGGCTGAGTTCCCAGAGCGCGCGGGTCGCCATGTCCGGATCGGACAGGATGATCGAAAACTCAGCCGGGTCGGACTCGGGTTTCACCGCCAGTCCCAGGTTCCTCGTCAGCATTTGTTCAGCGAAGTTTCGAGACTCGGCGTTGGTGAGACGGATATGCAACGCCCCAGTGCCCACCGCCGCCTTGAGTTGCCCCGAGGTGCCCTCGGCGACGATCCGGCCGTTATCGATTACGGCGATCCGGTTAGCCAGCTCGTCGGCTTCGTACAGGTACTGGGTAGTCAGGAAAATGGTGCAGCCGTAGCCGGTCAGCGCTTTGATGATATCCCACACCTGGTTGCGGTTGCGCGGGTCGAGTCCGGTGGTCGGCTCGTCGAGAAACAAAAGATCGGGCGTAACGACGATGCTTGCGGCGATGTCGATGCGCCGTCGCATGCCGCCGGAATATGTCTTGACCATCCGCCCGGCTGCCTCGTTCAGTCCGAAGGCTTCCAGGAGTTCGGCAGACCTCTTCCTGGCTTGCGGCCAGCTGAACCCCTGGAGGCGCGCAAGGAGTACCAGATTCTCCAGGCCGGTGAGGTCGTCGTCGACCGATGCAAACTGCCCGGTCAGGCCGACCCGCCGGCGCACCTCGTCCGCCTGGCCGACCACGTCGTACCCGAATACCCTGGCCGTCCCGGCGTCAGGCCGCATCAGTGTTGCCAGCATCCTGATGGTCGTGGTTTTTCCTGCACCATTTGGTCCGAGGAAGCCATAAACGGAACCGGCAGCCACCATCAGATCGACTCCGTCGACCGCTCGGGTCTTGCCGAAAGATTTGGTCAAGCCATATGTTTCAATTGCCAGCGGCGAAATAGTATTCAAAGAGCCTCCGTTTTGGAGAGTTTATCCTTTGAATTATCTTCGAGTCAATAATTAGAGGCAGTTATGATTAATTTTTATTTATCTTTATACCTCCATTGACGTTAATGAAAATAAATCAGTGTAATGGATTAATACTATAGACATACCCATTAGTCCTTTAGTACGATGTTAAATTTTGGATTCTTTATTATAAAAGGGTAACAATATTTTAAGGGAGGAAGTCAAGTGACAGGATTTCACAGCACGGTTTCTCGAAGGCAATTCATGAAAGCCCTTGGAGTGGCAGGTGCCGGGATCGGCGGAGCCGCCATGATTGCCCCGACTTTTCATGACCTGGATGAATTGGCATCGAGCGGCGAACTCCAAAAACATCCCTGGTACATCAAGGAACGCGAGCGCCTCGATCCCACGCCTGAAATAGATTGGAATGTTATACACCGCTATGACCGGCGCTATATGGGACAGTGTTCCAATATCCGTGCCAAATACTATGGGAAAGCCTACGTCGAAAAAATAGATGCTGAATCGGGCGCTCTTCAGGCGAAAAGGATGAAGGAGAATGTGCCTGGTTTCGGTCACAAATGGGAAGCTCTAAGGTCTGCCTTGAGCCAGTCCAACCGATGGTCGGTGTCGTTTCTTGGCCCAGAGGTTGATGGGAAGATAAACGTGACGACTCCGGAAGGTCTTGGAGTACCCAAATGGCAGGGCACTCCTGAAGAGAACTCGAAGATGGTGGTCGCCGCCATTAGGCTGTTTGGTATGGCAGAAGCCGGCTTCAACAATCTGGATAGCACCTGGCGCACCAAGTTAGTGGCTAAGAATGAAAAGGGTAGTGCTACGGGCGCGAAATATATCGATACCGATCCGGCTGATGTTCCAGCCTCGGCCGCAAGACCCATCGTGTACGAGGATGTAGCTGAGCCTTATTACACCAAGGAGAAGTGGGTGGTCCCGACCAAAGACCTGAACGTAATGTATCTGGGCGGACCGGAACCCAGAGAGACCGACAGGACCTACCCATCAAGGATGTCTAAATCGAATCTTGTAGCCAACTCCGGAATCCGCAATATCGCTTACTATAGTACCTATCAGTTCTTTAGGGCTCTCGGTTACAACATGTTTGGAGGCACCGGACATGGCACCGACTGCTTTAACACGCCTGGTGTCGCTGTTTTCACCGGCAAGGCTGAAGCCGCTCGCATGGCCAACTGGGTAATCTCTCCCGCCTGGGGTCCGCGAAGCACCGACCTATGCCAAATTACGGATATGCCGCTTGCCGAGACCCATCCAATCGACGCCGGGGTGTGGCGTTTCTGCCAGACCTGTGGCATCTGCGCCGATTCTTGCCCCTCCAAATCTATACAAGGATTAGATGCTGGGGAAGCAAGCTATGAAATGCCTCCCATTAATGGCAAACCTGATACTCAGCATGTTGCGGGAATTAAGAGGTTCTATTACGACGGATCGGGTTGCAGGAACTATGTAAATGAAGCCATTCCTGGTTCCGGTTGCAGCGCCTGCGCTGCCTATTGCACCTTCTCGACTGGAAGTGGGGCTATCATCCACTCTGTGCTGAAGTCGACTATCTCTTACGTTCCAGTATTCAATGGCTTTCTTGCTAACATGGGCCGAACCTTCGGTTATGGGGCCTTTAAGGATCCGGAAGAGTGGTGGGATTCTTCCCTGCCTCAATTCGGGATAAATAGTACTCTAACCGCCGAAGACGGTGGCTACAGGAAGTAATCTCTTTTCAACGGAAAGTCATTATCGAGAAGGGCTCTCCGCCGATGGAGAGCCCTTCGCTTTTTTCAGAAGTATGGTGAGTGCTGAGCCATCAATCACCCTGCCGTCTTTGTGAGGAAAAGGATCCTGACGTGTCAATCTCTGTTCGACTATGTTTTGGAATTTTGGTTTTGGATATTGTTTCGAATTTCGGCATTCGGGCTTTCGTATTTGCTGGCTTGCCAGAGCAAGCCAGCAATAGTATCATCAATCAATCCTCAAGGAGATCATCTAAATTATGGATTACCAGGCTCCCCGCGGTACCCAGGACATCTTGCCGGAAGAGCAGGCTTACTGGCGGTATGTCGAATCGAAGGCTGCCGCCATTGCCGCCCGATACGGCTATATCCGGATAGATACTCCCACTTTCGAGGATGCTCGGCTGTTTACCCGCACTATCGGCGAGGAAACCGACATCGTCACCAAGGAAATGTACACTTTCCAGGATCGCGGCGGCGCAGATCTTACCCTCCGGCCTGAGGGTACCGCGCCGGTTTGCCGCGCCTACATAGAGCATGGCATGGCTTCGCGGCCCAAGCCTGTCAAGCTCTATTACCTGGCTCCCATTTTCCGCTACGACCGCCCCCAGGCCGGGCGCTACCGTGAGCACCACCAGTTCGGTTTCGAAGTTTTTGGCGAATCTGACGCCGCCGCCGATGCCGAGGTCATCGACATGGCATGGTCGTTCTATCGAGAGCTCGGCATCACCACCCTGCCCGTCCAGCTCAATTCCATCGGCTGCCCGGAGTGCCGCGCCGCTTACCTCGCCGCGTTGAAAGATTATTATTCGACCTGCATCGACACCCTCTGTGGCGACTGCAAGATTCGATACGGCAAGAACCCTCTGCGGCTGCTCGATTGCAAGAAACCGGACTGTAGCGTTGCCGCCTCGAAGGCACCGCATTCGGTCGATTTTCTTTGCCCTGACTGTAAAGCCCATTTCGACAAGCTGACCGCCTTCCTAGGTGCGATTGCGATTCCTTTTGAGATCAATCATTGCCTTGTTCGCGGCTTGGACTACTACAACCGTACCGTCTTCGAGATTCAGCCTCGAGAGGAAGGCGCCCAGAGCACCATCGGCGGCGGAGGCCGCTACGACAACCTGATCCCCCAACTTGGAGGCGAACCCACCCCTGCCATCGGCTTTGCGACGGGTATCGAGCGGATCATCTTGAACTTGAAGCGCCAGAATATCGTGGTGCCTGCCCTCGAATCTCCGCGCTTCTTCCTGGCCGCACTCGGCGAAGCCGCTGTAATGGCCGCGTTCAAACTGGCCGGCGACTTGCGTCGCAGCGGAATTCCGATGGTTGAGTCCCTGGCATCCCGCTCCCTCAAGGCTCAATTACGCCAAGCCTCTGGCCTCGGTGCCCGATACGCCCTTATCCTCGGCGAGGCTGAACTGGAAAAAGGTGAGATCCTCCTCCGCGACATGACCACCTCCGAACAGCGCGCCCTCACCCTCGATGGCCTGATCTCGGCGCTCAAAGCGCTATAAGTAAGTTCCTGGATATATCTCACCTCCTAAAACTGTCTTTGCGAGACCTGCCTGACGGCATCAGCCTGTCCTGAGCCTGTCGAATGATGGCAATCGGTCCCCGAACAATCCACCCGCCGCTTTCATGTGGGGCGGTGCCTCGGTTAGAAGTTCCGATTCGATATGGGGATTTTGAGTCAAGTATGGTGGGTGCAGCGCGGCGGAACCCACCGTTTCCCCCAGACCCTACATAACAAAATAAAGCCCCAAAAACGACACGAAACGCTTGACACCCTCGAGAACACCGGTGCTAATATACACACCGTGTATATTAGCACACCTGTACAACCTAAATCTGTGGCTCCCCCGGACCCATTTGCGCCCGAAATATTCGTTCCATTCGTTTTCGCTGAGGGGTATACGAGCCGGAACCTCTCACAAACACCCCCTTCCCACAGCGAACGGTTGAGCCGAAGGGAAGGGGCAGGAGATAGGTTCCTCTGTGAAACCCTGCCGACGAAGGCAATGGCGAGTAGGCTCAACCCCGATGAGTCACCTAGTCGTTTCAGTCGTTTTCACTATGCTCTATGGACTGGATTATTGGTACTATTCCCCTCGGGGTTGTATAATACGCCTGTTCTAGACACATGAGAGATAAGAATGTTTGCTCGCCCCTCCGTAATCGAGTAAAATCTGTCACCAAAATCAAGATTAGGAGCCGGCGATGGCCTACAACGACGACGAACAGGCTAAACTCAAAAAGCAACACAGCCAGAGCGCTATAGAGCTTGCCCTTTCAGGCCGCTGGCGCGATGCCATTGCCGCCAATCAGGCCATCCTCGAACTCTTCCCCCAGGACGTTGAGGCCTTAAACCGGTTGGGACGGGCTCACATGGAACTCGGCGAGTACACCCTCGCCCAGGCTGCTTATAAAAAGTCAAAAGAAGCCGACCCTTATAACTCCATCGCCGACCGCAACCTTCGACGGCTCGAAGTCCTGGTGGTTTCCGGGTCCAAGACCAATGGGGAAGGCAACGGGCAGCGCGTGGAACCGCAGGTTTTCCTCGAGGAAACCGGCAAAGCCGGCGTCGTCAACCTGAGTTCCCTGGCGCCTCGGGAGGTGCTGGCTCACGCGGTGGCTGGCGACAAGGTTAACCTGCTTCCGGCGGGTGCCGTCATCAGGGTCGAGACGGTGGCGGGCGAGTACGTCGGTTCGGTTGAGCCGCGCCACGCCTTAAGGCTTTTAAAACTCATGCGCGGCGGTAACAGGTATTCTGGCACCGTCGTCAGTTCTACGGAAGACAAGCTGTCGATCATGATTCGCGAAACCTATCAGGATCCGTCGCAAGTAGGGCAAATCTCCTTCCCCACCCGCTTGCCCGCAGCGGCGCGCAAACCTGAACTCGAATCGGCTGCCGAAGAGACCGAACCGGCGCCCGAGGGCGAAGAAGCTGAGGTCGTGGTCGAAGAGAACCTTGAAGAGGAAACCTATCCCGAGGAAGAGGACGAAGAGGAGTTGGAGGTCTAATGGTAATAGGAAAAACCCGCCCGATCAACATCGAGGAGGAGATGAAAAACTCCTACCTCGACTATGCCATGAGCGTCATCGTTTCCCGCGCCCTCCCCGATGTCCGCGATGGTTTGAAACCGGTCCACCGCCGCATCCTCTATGCGATGAGCGACATGGGGATGCACTACAATACCGCATACAAGAAAAGCGCCCGCATCGTCGGCGAAGTCCTCGGCAAGTACCATCCCCACGGCGACACCTCCGTTTATGACGCCATGGTGCGCATGGCTCAGCCCTTCTCGATGCGCTACACGATGGTCGACGGCCAGGGTAACTTCGGTTCGGTTGACGCCGATCCGCCGGCCGCTATGCGCTACACAGAAGCCCGGCTCACCCGCCTCGCCGAGGAAATGCTTGTCGATATCGATAAAGATACCGTCGATTTTATGCCCAACTTCGATGCGTCTTTGAATGAGCCGACGGTTCTCCCGTCACGGCTGCCAAACCTTCTGATGAACGGCTCAGCCGGCATCGCCGTCGGTATGGCCACAAACATTCCGCCTCACAACCTCTCCGAGCTTTGCGATGGTATCGTCCATCTGATCGATAATCCCGAGTGCACTATGGATGACCTAATGCGCTTCGTCAAGGGACCGGATTTCCCCACCGGCGGCATTATCCTTGGTACCGATGGCATCCGTAGCGCCTACGCTTCAGGTCACGGAAAAGTCGTTATTCGCGCCCGGGCTCACATCACCGACGCCTCTGAGACCGGTAAACGGCAGATCATCATCACCGAACTCCCCTACCAGGTTAACAAAGCAGAACTGGTTTCCCGCATCGCCGGTCTGGTCAGGGAGAAGAAGGTCACCGGAATCGCCGAAGTCCGCGACGAGTCGGATCGGCAGGGTCTTCGGGTCGTCATCGACCTCAAACGCGACGGTCAGCCGCAACAGATCCTGAACAATCTGCACAAGCACACCAACCTCCAGGACAGCTTCTTTATCAACATGCTCGCCTTGGTCGACGGTAAACCGCAGATCATCAACCTGAAGGAAGCCCTGAAGCTTTACATCGAGTTCCGCCAGGTGGTCATCACCCGGCGTTCCAAGTTCGAGCTCAAAGCCGCCAAAGACAGAGCCCACATCCTCGAGGGGCTTAAAATAGCCCTCGATAATCTCGACGCCATAATCAACCTTATCCGCAAAGCTGAGAATTCCGAAGTCGCGCGACGAGAACTCCAGAGCAGGTTCGGCCTGTCCCAGATCCAGGCCCAGGCAATCCTAGATTTGCAATTGCGCCGTCTGGCCGGTCTCGAACGTCAGAAGATCCTTGATGAATACGCCGAGGTCTTGAAACAGATATCTTACCTGGAAGACCTCCTGGCCAACCCAAGGAAGATTCTGGCTTTGATCAAGTCCGATGTTGCCGACATCAAGGCCAAATATGGTGACGCCCGACGCACCGAGATTCAAGCTCAGGGCGTTATCGAGTTCCGTGAAGAGGACCTCATCCCTCACCAGAGCATGGTGGTTACCCTGACCGAGCGTAATTTCATCAAGCGGGTGCCCACCGAGGTTTACCGATTGCAGAACCGCGCCGGCCGGGGCAAGAGCATCATTACCACCCGCGAGGAAGATGCGGTTCGTTTTATCATGGTGGCTGACACGCATGATAGCGTTCTGTTGTTCACCAACCGCGGCCGGATCTTCTCGATCAAGTGTCACGAGATTCCCTGCGATTTGTCTCGCACCGCCAAGGGCCTCGCGATCATAAACCTCGTTCCGTTGTCGGAAAACGAGAAGATAACCGCCATGCTTTCGTTGACGGAGTTCAAGGAAGAGAATTCGCTAATCATGGGCACCGCCGGCGGCGAGATCAAGCGCACCCCGGCTTCGGATTTCGCTTCGGTGCGGTCTAGCGGCTTGTTGGCCATGGATCTTCCCAAAGGCGATGAACTCATCGGCGCTCTTGTCGCTAAGGAAGACGAAAATATCATCCTGATTACCCGGGATGGTCAGTCCATCCACTTCCCCGTATCAGATCTTCGGGTTTCGCAGAGAGCGTCCGGAGGCGTGCGCGGCATCACCCTGCGCGGCGATGACCGCATGGTCGGTATGGACGTCACCCACCCCGGACACTTCGTTCTGGTTATCACATCAGGTGGCATGGGTAAACTTACCCCAGTGGAAGAATATCCGCTGCAGCACCGAGGCGGTTCCGGCGTATTGACCTTCAAGGTAGTTGAGAAGACTGGACCGGTGGTCGCCGGGAAAGTCGTTGACAAAGAACATCAGGTGATGATCGCCACCGCAGAGGGCGTAGTTATCCGCACCCCGGTGGGTACAGAAGACTCCGAAAAAGGCATCGTCGTCATGGGCCGTAGCACCCAGGGCGTCATTGTCATCCGCCCCGACGAGAATGACCGCGTCGTCACCTTTGGCACGATGGTCGTATAAATACTCAGGGTAAGACTTTTTCGGAAATTTGTGTTAAAGGTCTTGACACGCGGTCGGAAATGAGATAAAGTGTTCTCAAGAACACATGTTCAGGCGGTGTGAATATGGCTAAAATGCTGGATACCCTTTCGGCCAGGCAAGAAAAGATACTGGAGTTCATCCAGAATTACGTCAAGAAATTCGGTATTCCCCCAAGTATCCGGGATATCGTTGCCGGGTGCAGCATCAGTTCAACGTCTGTTGCTGATTACAACCTGAAACACCTTGAGCGACTGGGTTACATCCGTCGTCACCACGAGATCTCTCGCGGCATCGAACTTGTCGACAAAGTTAATCGCGCATGCCCGACAACAGTGCCTCTGATGGGCCAGATCGCAGCCGGTCGACCGATCCCGGTGCCGGACACGGAAACCTGGAACGCCACCGGTTCTGCGGAGACTGTCGAGGTGCCCCAGGCCTTCGTGGATGACCGCAAGGACGTCTATGCTCTGAAAGTCAAAGGCACATCTATGATCGATGCCCTGATCAATGATGGGGATGTCGTCATTATGCAGGCCGTCCAATCGGTGGACAACGGCGAAATGGCTGCAGTCTGGCTCAAAACCGAGAAGGAAGCGACGCTAAAGCGCTTCTACAAGGAAAAGAGAGGCAACAAGGTCCGCCTGCAGCCAGCCAACACGCAAATGGCACCCATCTACACCGAAGCCTCCAATGTCGAGATCCAGGGCCGGGTAGTAGGCGTCATTCGCAAGCTCGTTTGATATTTTAACCTTGGTCAGCTAGCATATAGCAGCTTCCCAATCATCTTTATTAAGGCTGTTGTACTATGCTCGCTACCCAATTCAAAGAAGTCGGCAAGGCTCTTTTCACCCGGGGACTCGTGTCCTCGCATTCAGGCAACCTGTCGGTTCGCTTAAACGATGAAAAGATGCTCATCACCCGCCGCGGCAGCCAACTCGGCGCCCTCTCCGACCAGGATCTGATCGAGACTGGCATCGTCAAGAATGATCTTCAGACTCCTCTTGCATCGGTGGAATTGCCGGTGCACCGAGCCATATTACAGCATACCAACGCCGGCGCCATCGTCCATGCGCACCCGCCTCACGCCATAGCGCTGTCCATGACCGAGACCGAGATTGTCTCAGAGCAGGCAGAACACTACGAGCTGGGTAAAGTGCTGGTTTTAGGCTGGAACCAGGACACCCGGCCGGGTTGCCTGAGTGAAGAAGTCGCCGAGGCGCTGAAGACCCACAAGATCGTCCTGGTGTACGGCCACGGCAGCTTTGCCACCGGCCAGATCCTGGAAGAGGCTTACAAATACACCGCCGCCCTCGAAGAGGTCTGTCAGGTGCTCTGGCTGGTCAAAAGCCTCCGGAAGGCGAATTAGTCAACCCTCCCCCTTGGTTTAATGTCATCCCTGCCCAAAGCAGCTAGCCCCCTCCGTTTAAAATCGGCCATGGCATCCGGCGCGTACTTGATGGCGATGACGGCATCGAGGGTAAACGCGGCCAAAGTGGCGGCTATCGAGTGGGAAGCCAGCCAGGCTAATAACGGCAGACATAACAAGCCCACCGCGTTGCCCAGTACCAGATTCCGCCCCAACCTCCAAACCACCAGGATTATGCCTACGAAGGCGGCGATGACCCAAGCCTCGTGGTAGATGATCGAGGCGGCGGCGACGGAACCCGTCGCCGCCGCCATGCCTTTGCCGCCCTTGAATCCCAGCCACACCATCCAATTATGCCCCACCACCGCCATAACTCCGCTGAACAATACCCAAATGGTTGGCACGTCAAGGAGGTAACGGGCGATGAGCACAACCGCGGCACCCTTGGCGATGTCCAGGGTAGCCACGGCGATGCCGGGACCCAATCCCACTCGTCGAATGGTATTCAGAGTACCGACGTTGCCGCCGTCCAAGTCACCGCCGGAGAGGCGGGCGACAAGACGGGCTGTAGGGATGGAACCACAGAGATATCCTAACAGGAGGGCTAGCCACGTCATCGTCTTGCCCTCACCTTAATCCTCTCCCGCCGTCAGCGGGCGAGGAGACTAGTAAACGGGTGTACACCAGCCGGTGTATTTGGGTAGGTTGCCCTTGATGGCGTCGAAATAGAGGTCTTTCAGTTTGGTGGTGACTGGCCCAATGCCACCGTCGCCGAGCTTGCGACGATCGATCTCACAGACGGGAGTCAGGTGAGCCGCGGTCCCGGTCAGGAAGCACTCGTCGGCGGTGTAGAGTTCATACCTGTCGACCAGTCTCTCCTCGACCTCGATGCCGAGTTCGTTCCTGGCAAGCGTGATGACGGTATCGCGGGTGATGCCGTTAAGGATGTTCGAATAGGTCGCCGGAGTGACCAGCTTGCCCTTTTCGACCAGGAAGATGTTCTCCCCGGAACCCTCGGCGATGTGGCCGTCGGGGGCGAGCATGATGCCCTCGTCGAAGCCGTTCTCGATGACCTCGGTCTTGGTCAGGGCGTTGTTGATGTAGAGGCCCGTCGCCTTCACACTGGGCGGGAAGACGTTGTCGTCGGGACGGCGCCAGGTGGAGACGGCGCAGCGGCAGGAGTCGGTATCGATGTAGCGGCCCCAGGGGATGGCAAAGCACAGGAAGTCACTCTTCAGGTCATGGAGCCTCACCCCTAAGGCTTCGGACGACTTGTAGGCGAGGGGTCGGAGGTAAATATCTTCTTTGAAGCCGCATTTTTTGGCGACGTCGACGGTGATGCGGGAGAGGTCGTCGGCAGTGAAGGGAATATCGAGCTTTAAAACCTTGCAGCCGTCCTTCATGCGACGCATGTGGTCCTTGAGGCGGAAGATGTAGAGTTGGCCGTGGGCGGCGTTCCAGTTGCCGCGGATGCCCT
The DNA here is from genome assembly GCA_050859015.1 of Dehalogenimonas sp. Lineage (GTDB taxonomy): Bacteria > Chloroflexota > Dehalococcoidia > Dehalococcoidales > Dehalococcoidaceae > Dehalogenimonas. Next base: position 27,240 of record CP139473.1, on the reverse strand, counting down.
CGAAGAGGCCGGTGCCGTAGTGCAGAGCGTGGGTCATGACCCCGATCTTGGCGTTCTCTAAGGGGATTATGTCACCCTGGAAGTAGCAGTAAGAAGGCATTGCAGGCTCCTTTTTGTGCGATGTAGCTATGGATTATAGACTCTCAGGCGGTGAGGGGCAAGCTGTCAGCCATTAGTTTTCAGCTTTCGGAGTTCAGGAAAACGACTGGAACGACTCGGTGAGGTAAAACAGGTTGAACCTATCCCCTGCCCCTTCTCCTTCGACAAGCTCAGGACAGGCTCTTCGGCTCAACCGTTCGCCGTGGGAAGGGTGTGTGTTTTAAGAGGTTCCAGCTCGCATGCCCCGCTCGCTGGAACCTCTAACCGGTGCACCACACCCAATAATTGGACGGATGAGATTAGCCTTAAAAGGCGTGACCTCCTAGCCCTCACCTTAGTCCTCTCCCGCGAGGCCACGGGTGAGGAGAGAGTGTATGCATCTCGCGAAAACAAAGGAAACAATTGCCCGGAACGCTTGAGACCTTCACCTGATCGTAGGGCACACTTCCTGAGCCGATTCGTTTTTCGTTTTTTTGCGATAAGTTTTTATTGCGAAACGAATCCCCCAAATCCAGCTTTGGCGCAATCGTAAGATTCGTTTTGAAAAACGAACCATAACGAACCCTAAACGAACCATCGCCGGCAGCCGAGAGCGAAATCCTGGAATAGCATGGGAATGACATTTGGGACGTTTGATCCGTATAAGACTTCACCGATCGACAGGTTCCCATTAAAACCCTGCTTCCTGGTTGTACAGGTGTTCTAATATTCATCGGATGATATTATTGCACCGGTGTTCTTCAGGCTGTCAAGCGTCTCGTGTCGTTTTTGGAGAAATATTTTTTAACGACAAGTATCAGATCAAGTATCAGAAAAAGCCTTCAATTCGCGTGGGCTGCTCTCGGTATTAACTCGATGGCGTCGGTGGGACATGAGGCGCGGCAAACACCACAGCCGAAACACCGTTCAGCCGATATATGTACCCGGGACATGGCAGACGAATAGAATTGGGCACCGAACTGGCACTGGCTCATGCAGAGTTTACAACCATTGCAGAGATCCTCATTAACTCGACAAACGTATTCCGCACGGAAGAAAGATGGTTGGCCTCCTTTTTCGATATACCCCCGATAAGCCAGGCAATCATGGTCGCAATTACATATTCCTATGACATAGGGCGTCACACCGGTCCAGATACTATGGATCAAGCCTTCCTCGTCATAAGCGCGGATAATTTTCTTGGCTTCCTGCTTGGTCAATCCCTCCAGAGATGAAGCCGAATCCGGATACGTGCCCAGACTCCCCCAGTGGTCCAAATGAACACCGAAGCAGTAGCGCTTGTCGGTCTTGCCCGTCGAGATGTAGCGGCAGCCGCAGGGCATCCTGGTTATAGAACTGACCAGGTCGATGACTCGCTCGACATCTTCGATCGGGATAATCTGACCGAAATGTTCTATCTTATCGCCTTCAAGGGTTTTGGTTCCGAACACCTTATTCCGTGGAATGGGTTGAACACCGTTGTATGCGGGAAAAGTAAATCCCTGCCAAAAACGCCGAACCCATTCCGCCCGGGATTGGGCATTAATAGTATCTTTCTGTAACTGGGAAAGCTCCTGGTGCAACATTTCATCGGTATAATTCTTGACCTGGAGATACCACTTTTTACCCTCGCCATGCTCGGTGCAAAACTCACACATATTCTTCCTCCGATATCCTCTCTTCCGAGGGCGTGACGGCGAGATGGTGATACCGAATTATTTATCCCTTCTATACGCATTATCAATAGGTTTTGGAGAAATATTTTGGTACCGGAGCTGCTTGCGATATTGGAATAACTAGACTGGAGGCACCACCACCCAAAGTTGAGTATAAAAAGAATCATCGCACCCTCACCTTGGTCCTCTCCCGCAAGAATGCGGGCGAGGAGATTAGTTTTCGTGGGCTATCCGAGAACGATTGCCATCCTTCGATTTCGGCCGGGACAGGCAAATGATATTCGAAGTAATCCTCTTAAAGACAGTTTTGGAGAGATGATATCGGAAAGAAATGGTCGGCAGTTCTCGATGCGACGGACGGGGGAAAAGTAGTGGCTTTTGGCATCGAAAAATAGGGGAAAGTACGTATATAAAATGGCGGCGCCGGGTCATAAACTTGTGCCGAGTCAATCGAAATTAGTCGGGAGGTAGAGAAATGTTGAGTCTGAGTTCGGTCATGATCGGGTCGGCGAACCCGAAGGCGCTGGCGGAATTTTATACCAAGGTGTTTGGCAAACCGGATTGGCAGGATGAGAATTGGTTCGGTTGGCAAACCGGGGACTGCTGGTTCCACATCGGGGAGCATTCCGAAGTAAAGGGCGTCGCCAAGGAACCGCAGAGGATCCTATTGAACTTCGAGACGAGGTACTACAAGAAAGAGTACGAGAGGATCAAAGGGTTGGGCGCCAAGGTCGTCAAGGAACTCTATGAATGGGAGGGTGCCTGGATCGCCACCTTCGCCGATCCTGATGGGAACTATTTCCAGGTGAATTCGCCGTGGAAGTAAGCTGAAAGCAGGTGCCTTCAGCTTCAAATCCGAAATCCGAATATCGAAATCCGAAACAATATCCAAATTCGAAACTCAAATCTCAAAAGAATAAGGAACGACGACCATGGATACGAAGAAATGCCCATCGAGTTCATTGTCACAGAGGGGTAGGATGAGGTCGCTGGTGTTCCGGTTGCGAGGGTACAGGTTTTTCCGGGCGAAGAGGGGTTTGGTATTAATTGCCGGAAAATTCGAAATCCGAAAGAATACTTCCGATCCCCAATACCCGCCTTTGACGAGCCCATCCCATGACCCTTCTTTCCGACAAGCTTCCCGATTACAACGGGGGACGAATCATGGCAGGCTCTTCGGCTCGGCCGCTTGCCGCGTAAAGGGTTGTTTTATTGAAAGGTTCCCGATTTTTTCGGGGGCACGCATTCACCGCTCCCCGGAACCTCCAGACCGCACACCAATCCGCCAAAGCCGTTGCTAAAATTATTTTGATTACCCCTATTGACTTTCTTAAGAGCCCATACCTACACTCATATCGCCAATCAATCCCCCAACCACCATCAAGACGGTTCACAACGAAGACGGGGCAGACATGGCCAAAACCAATAATTGAACGTTTTCGGAGTTCCGGAAGACATGAATGTACTTGAAACGACCCGGAGCGTCTGCCCTGAATGCCTCAGTGTGATCGAGGCCCAGATCGTCCGGCGCAACGGGCACATCATCATGTCCAAGGACTGCGCCGATCACGGCCATTTCGACTCGCTCATCAGTTCCGATGCCGAGATGTACCTCCGGTCCTTGCCCTACAACAAACCGGGCACTCAACCCCTGGGTTACAGCACTAAAGAGGGTAAGGGCTGCCCCTGGGACTGCGGCATTTGCCCGGAGCACCAACAGCATACCTGCCTGGCGCTCATCGAGGTCACCAGCAGGTGCAACCTGAATTGCCCAACGTGCTTCGCCGGGTCTCAGCCAGGTTTCGACCTAACACTGAGTCAAGTTAACCGGATGCTTGACCGATTCATCGAACTCGAACCCGAACCGGGTGTCATCCAATTCTCCGGCGGCGAACCGACGCTTAATCCGGAGATCCTGCCGATGCTGCGGCAGGCCAAGAAAAAAGGGCTGCGGATGATCATGCTCAACACCAACGGCATCCGCATCGCCGAGGATGACCGATTCCTGGCCGAACTGGCCGATATCAGACCGATAATCTATCTGCAGTTCGACGGTTTCAGGAGTGAGACACACCTGGCGCTCCGGGGCAAGGATCTCCTCGACATGAAACTCAAAGCCCTGGACAGGATGGCCAAAGCCAAATTAGACGTCGTCCTGGTGCCGGCCATCGAAAAACAGATCAACCACGATGAGATCGGCGATATCGTTAGATTCGCTTTGAAACATCCGGCAGTGTGCGGCATCGCTTTCCAGCCGGTAACCCACGCCGGGCGGTTCGTCCGCGACGCCTTCGACCCGATGAAACGCGAGACGATCCCGGACGTCGTCCACGGCATCGCCGAGCAATCAGGCGAATACTTTGTCGAAAGCGACTTCGTGCCTGTACCCTGCTGCCACCCGACCTGCCGCTACGCTACCTATGCCTATGTCGATAAACCGAGAAAGCGGGTTACGCCGCTGCCCAGGGTGATCGAGGTCGACAAATATCTGAACTACATTACCAACCGCACCATCCCGTTCATCGATCCGAAAATCTTAAAAGCCCTGGAAGGGATGTGGTCGGCGTCATCGGTGCCCGGCTCCAAAACGCTGGCCGACCGTTTCCGCTGCGCCATATGCGAACCATTTTTCCCGGGCAAAGCCAACTATCTCAAGAAACATATCTTTACCATCGTCATCCAGGACTTCGGCGACGCTTATACCATGGACCTTAACACTATTAAAAAGTGCTGCATCGGCGAGCTCATCCCGGACGGGCGCATCATCCCCTTTTGCGTTTTCAACAGCCTGGGATACCGCGAAAAAGTGCGATCGGATATCTCGTCGGGGAGGATCGCATGAAGGTTGACTTTGTGATCGCCCCTCACCCTCCTAGCCCTCTCTCTCAGATGGCGGGGGAAGCAGGAGATAAATAATCATGACGCCGCTGATCTTTAATATCGGCCCGGTCCAAATACCCGCTTACACGGTCTGTATTTTGGCGGCGTTCCTGATCGTCGGATGGCTGGCTTACCGCGAGGCCAAAAGGCGAGACCGGCTGGATGAAAATGTCCTCATGATCGGCTCCTTCGGCTTCCTGGGGGCGGTTCTCGGCGCCAAGATCGGCATGCTCATGTTCCTGGGGCCGGCGGAGTTCTGGAGGCTGCTGCCGACCATCCCATCCCACGGCGCCACACTGGTGGGCGGGCTTATCGGCGGTTACGTGGCGATCACCCTGACCGAAAGGGCACTCGGCGTCACCCTTTGTACCGGTGACCTTGTCGCTCCTTTCCTGCCGCTCGGACAGGCTATCGGCCGCCTCGGCAACTTCCTGGCCGGCGACGCCTACGGCCTGCCGACAACTTTGCCCTGGGCTGTCAACCAGGCCGGGACATTACGTCACCCGGTACAACTCTACGAGATGGTCCTGGACCTGGCTTTGTTCGCCTATCTGTGGCGGAAGCGCTACAAGTCGTTTACCGACGGAGAGTTGTTCCGCATCTACATCATCGGCTACGCCGCCATCCGCTTCCCGCTGGAGTTTTTACGCTACCAGCCGACACCGGTGCCATTTTTGGGGCTGACGCTGGTGCAGTGGCTATGCATTGCCGCGGTGGTGGGTTTCGGCTACCAATTGTGGATGCAGCGGCGGGGCGTCAGTTGTGTCTGCGATCTGCTGCCGAGGTTTGGTAAAAACACCGGATTCGCAATAGAAAAGTCACCCCAAAAAACAGAAATGGAGGCCGAGAATGGTAAATGATCAGGCGACACCTGTAAAGAAGATAGATGGCCGCGGAGTGGCGGCCGGGCTGGTCGGCGCGATTTTAGTCTGGGGAATACCTGTCGTCATCGGCCTCCTGATATATTTTGTAGTGAACGGCAAAAAGGCATTGGCGACCGGAGTCGCCGTAGGAGCCGGAATCGGTATCCTGGTTCTAAGCGCCACCTGCTTCGTGATCTTGAGCACCATGAATTGACAGGAACCAGAGGACTCACTTGAGGATACGCTGGTTAGTAGCCGGACTCATTATATTCGGCGGATTGCTGCCGGCAGCCAGCTACTGGTTATTTGTCGGCAGAATACCGGATGTGACGCCGGTTGAAGCCCGGGGAATGCTGATAGACTCCCGGACGCCGACACTTCTCGTGGACATTAGAAGTTCCGAGGATTTCAACAAATCACATCTGACCGGAGCGATCAACTGGCCAAAGCCTGAGATCGACGCTCTCGAATCCAATCGGGAGATCCCAGGACAATTTGAGGAAGCGCGCCTGCTGCTCTACTGCAACAGCGGCATCGACTCGGCAAAGGCGACCCAAACACTGCGGCGGGACTTCGGGATCCAGGCGTATAACGTGGCTGGCGGTCTGGAAGCCTGGATAGGTTCAATCAGGGGCTCGGATGCCCCCGCATTCGTTTCGGACGACGGCAAGACCGTACCCGCGCCATATGAAGAGTCGCCCGTGTCTGAACAGGCAGCCCTGGCAATCGCCATCCTCATTTTCAAACCATCATATATGCTTTTGAGTGCGGCGCTTATCTATTTGTTGTGGCGGTACCGGTCGATAGAAATCCGGGCGATATCCTGGGGCCTGGCGGCTTTTTTAGCCGGCGAGATTTTCTGCGCTATCAATATAATTTTCTTCAATCACGCCGATTACCTGCTTGAACTGGCACACAGCTACGGCATGGTGGTCGGCTTTGCCTTCTTCGCCTTTGCGGCGGTGGAGATAATCGATCGGCACATACTGGGCTACTCAACCAGGGACTCAGGTTGCGCCCTGGCGGCTGACTGTGACCCCTGCCGCAAAGAAAACGGGGTAAGATGCAAGGTCAGCCAGCTCGCTATACTGGCGTCTATCGGTCTCCTGGTGCTGGCTTTCATGCCGTTGACCACCGATTTCATCTCGGTCTCGTACAACACCACGATTTTCCACTCACCGTTCAATTATTCCCATCCGGTGGTCTACCAAATGTTCGAAACGCGTTTCGCATCGGCATACGCCATTATCCTGTTGGGGTGTTCGATTTTGGCCCTACTTATCGGTCGAAATGGTTGGCGTATAAGCAAGGTGCTGGCGGCGGCGGGGATCGGGGCGCTGGGTTTTGCATTCCTAAGACTGATGGTGTTCCATTTCTATTCAAATAACCTGGTGTGGTTTGAATTCTGGGAAGAAACCACCGAGCTTTTATTTGTCTTCGGGATGGCGATTGTGCTTTGGATGTTCCGGGAGAGGCTAGGGAAACAAGCAGCCGCGTAATATTCCCCCTCTCTTTCACTTCCTCTCCCCCCACTCGGGAGTGAGTTGGCACAACCCCCAGTCAACTGCGAGGAACAGATCGCACGATATTGATCGGTGGACTATTTGCGGACGATTGTATCCCCACCTTTGCTAAGAAGGGATTAACCCTTTTTAGCAAACATGATACCCTACGTTTTTTGTAGAGATCGCCTGGAATACATAATCAATGCTAGATCAATCGCTGCGAAAACTAAGCCAACTATCACAAATATCAAGGCTCCCATCCATCCAGCCTTCGGTTCATGCTCCAATATCGAGCCCTGATAATGTTGCACCGCCGCAGCAAACGAAGCCAGGGCTACCAGTCCTATTAACCACTGATACCAGGTCAACTTGATGTTGCGATTGCGCAGTAACCCATAGGCCAATAATGCAATAACACCTACGAAAAGGCCAATCCAAAACCACATATCATTCTCCTTTCGTTTTAAGAGTAGTCCGCGACGCCATAAGCGGTATCGTAGCCATAGGGTATATTGTCGGTTCGACTCCACCACAACGAAGGATCTTTTTGGCCGTAACCGAAACTGCGCTCCATTTTGCTAAAGAACCCATTGAAGGCCGTAGTAGTTGCAGCGGTGGCTCTAACCAGATTATGAACGAAAGATTTATCGAGCGAATTGAATGGACATATTTGCTGACAGACAGGGCAATGATTGCACTTGGTGACATCATTCCGCCACGCAAGGTACCCGGGATTCTGAGATACCAAATCCGGTTCCCACGTAGGTGGCCCACTGGATATTGCTCCTGTAGGACATTCCTCCGCGCATATGCCACAGGTTTCACAAAAACGGAACATCCCAGCATCAATCGGTTTGGTTTCCGCAAGGGGAAGGTCGGTAATGAAGCCGAACATTCCACGGTTCAGGTTGCCATACCTTGGCGTTACAACCGAGCCCCAACGTGATAGTTCGCCGACGCCTGATAAAACACCGGTAGAACCAGTAGGTATGAAAATGCCGCCGTTGTTAGCGAATGAGATATACCCGAGAGCCCACAAAAATTCCTGCATGTGCTTGGAGAATTTCTTCCATACGCTATAACTGTACGTCTGGCAAGCGCCCTGGGAGGTTCCCGCAGTGTACGGGAGTACATCAAGCCCCGTTTGGCGCATGGTCCAATGCAGAAACCACTTGGTTTTATTCGGAAAGGTAACATCTGTCGGATTAAGGGCGGGTTTAAGCACAAAGTCCTCGACATCGCCGAAGCGGAAAACCTGATTGCGGCGGGTCTTGCCCCACATCAATTTTAAAAACTTGTCGTCAACCGGAATAGCGCCGACATCATCGGCACCATAAAACCTTGCTGCCACTTTACACATCTGGAGATTATCTTCCGGGGTTCCGTTCCATTTGGCGAAACCCCTCTGGTCGGGTGTCTGGGAAATCCTCCAGCCTTCCCAGCGATCTTCAATATTCTTGTACTTATTGCCTGTTGCCGTGACGACCTCGGACGGGAATGCGCCGCTACCCAAAAAGTTGGCGCCCTGGAGGAGAGCTTCGTCCCTTACATCACCGAGATTGTTCGATGCATTCGGGGGAGGATTCCAATTCGGCCATTTTTCCTTGTAGTACCCTATGAAGACCTGCCGTAGCTCCTCTGCAGTCCTAATATTTTTGGGTGCTGCTGCCTGAGTCCTGCCAGAAGTCAGAAGCCCCCAATCAATTTGAACCGTGGGTTCATCGACCAGTTTAACCCACCATGGTTTGCGTGTTATGGCTGTTGGAGAAGAGACTATCTCATCGATATCGTGAAAAGCGGGTGAAACGGCCGCTGACACGCCCACCCCGGCACCCACCAACCCCAACCCTTTCATAAAGTCACGCCTGCTGATCGTGGGATGGAAAATCGACATGTTCGCTCCTTTCAATCGGGAAATATTTTTGCCGGTCTCTCCCAGCCGCCATAATCACATTTATCCCCCTTTCACGCTAAATCTGGATTCTTGCCAGGATCGAAATCAGGGACATACTTGTAGATGTCATCACTGGTCCAGGACTTAATGCCCCAAAATCCTTGGTCAGTGCCGTTGTTATATACCCAACATTTGACATGCCGGGCTTCCACCGGCCGCACCGAATGTATTAAACAAGTGTGTTTTTGTGTGTCGAAAAAAATACATGGTCCACGGTCATAAGTCCTGAGAGGATGGATCCTTCTACCGGTAATGTTTTCCTGCCCGTGCTTTGCCCACCTTAGAAAGAATGTCTTGCAATCAGCAGTATCTATTACCATGTATTTACTGATTAGCTCATCAACAGACAATTTTAAATACGCAGCTATCGGCGCGAGTTCTTCCGGACGTGGGGTACAAAACCTGAGACAACACAACCCGCATTTTAGACAGGTCTTTACTCCCAAGCGTTGGGCACTCGGGTAAACCCTGGCAGCTTGAGCCAAGAAGGCATCATATTCTCTGGCGTGCATCTGCCAATCAATTTGACTCTGCATCATATTTGAGATATTAATAGTTCCTACAAGTATATCTTATATGAACATCTTATAAGATTATTACAGGTTGTCAATTGTCTTTTGGTACTAATCACCATTGGACTTTTTACGTATTTTTGCTAAAAAGTGTTGTGTAAATCTAAAGTCTGTTAAAATGTTCAACCTACGAGGGGCATAATATGGACTATCTCATCTCTAAAGGCGTCTACGGCACATACATCAAGTTAATGACGGTTAGAGCGATGCTCTACCAGATGAGAAGCAAAGAGCTTCAAACAATCGGGATCACTCCGGAAAATGCTGCGGTATTGTTGATGGTAAAGAATTCAAATAACAGTGCAACACCCGCTGAGATCGCAAGAAGTTTTCACCGGGCGCCCCACAGCGTTTCTCAGATACTCAGACGCATGGAGAAGAAGGGCCTCCTGAAGCTGAGCAAAGACTTGGCAAAGAAAAACATGATTCGAGTATCCCTGAGTGAAGAAGGGGAACGGTTACACGCGCAAGCCCTGGAGAATGAACGTGTCCTTCAGCACCTTTTTTCTCAATATTCCGAACAAGAATATGCTCAGTTAAACACGGTTATCGACGCATTGCTCTCAAGGGAAGCTCACACTCTATCGGATTGCTCGGCAATTATAAAGGGCAATGGTCACACTTTTCATAAGACATAAACCATATTTGATCTAAATTTCATCAATCGTCAGCACAAATCGTCATAGATAATGTGTTACCGGGCTACCTGCAGATTGAGCCAGCTGATGATGGTGGAGACGGTTTCGGGGTCAAGTTTGGCTTCGGGAAGATTGTAGTTTTTGACGGCATCGGCCATGGTCAGCTTCTCGCGGGGCGTCGGCTCATATTTCAAAACGTGGTTGGCGTTGTCGGGGTAGAAAAACTCAATGTTCTCGTTGACCTCAGCCTCTTTTTCGAGGACCTCGCCGTCAAGCTTCCAGTCGCACTGGAGGTCCTTCTTGCCGATGACCACCAGGACCGGTACCTCGAGGTTCCGGAAATACTCGGCCGGTTTGAACGACCAGAACTCCCTGGTAAACGGCTGATTGAACGGGGCGCTTAAAGCGGCCACCATGTTATTGAAGCCCTCGGGCAGGGCGGGATCGGGAACGAAAGGCTTACCAGCCTCGAAATCGGCGATGAGTTTCTTGTAGCGAGCGAAAACATCGCCGGAATTAGGCAGAGCTTTCGCCTGGGTGATGGCCTGGTGATTGGCGACGTGAGACAGCGGCCGGCCCGGCGCGCCGGTGAGAATCATGCCAGAGAAGGGCAACACGTTGGCATGGGTCTGGTAGTACAGGGCGTGGATGGCGCCCTCGGAGCTGGTGAGGACGTAGATGCTCTCGGGGGCCAGTTCAGGCCGGTCGATGAGTTGAGAGACGGCGCTCTTCAGTTCCTCGAAGTGGCTCTCCAGGCTGATCTTGCCGGCCAGGTGCGCCATGTTTTCTTTGGCGTAGGGACCGGTGACGCGCTTGTCATACCTCAGGGTGACGTAGCCCTCGGCGGTCAGCCTCTCGGCCAGCAGCCCCGCGGAGCCGTTATTGCCGGGGATGAGGGGGGATTCCCAGTTGCGGTCAGTCGGCCCCGATCCGGCGACGAAAACGACGCCGACCGATTTTCCCGGCTCATCCGGCAGGGTCAGCGTAGCGCCGACGGTGGTCTCGCCGATCTTCCAACTTATATCTTCGGATTTCATCGCTTCTCCTTGTGTGGGGAGGTTTCCGCTATCAAGTATACAAGCCTGGGAGGGGAGGTCAAAGGGGGAAATATAGGGGTAGATTGACAACTCTATAACCATGTTCTATAACTCACGCGTGGTTGATAGGAAAGCCTCTAAATTAGAATTAGCTTTGGTATGCCCAAAACCCCGCGCTGTCGAATTGTTTTCCGGGTGCGGTGGTATGACACTTGGATTAAAGCTAGCTGGTTTCAAAGTACTTGGGGCCATTGAAAAGGATAAGACCGCTGCCAAGACTTATAAGAAAAACCATCCTGAAGTAAAATTAATTCGGAAAGATATCACAAAAGTTGGCGCACGCCGATTCATGGAATCTCTTGGCCTAACAAGAGGCCAACTCGATCTTTTAGCAGCGTGTCCACCTTGCCAAGGATTCTCCTCAATAAGAACACATAATGGATCAAAAGACGTTAAGGACACGCGTAACGACTTAGTGTTTGAAGTTCTGAGGTTTGCCAGAGTTTTTAAACCCAAGACAATCATGTTTGAAAACACCCCGGGACTTGCTGAAGATTGGAGAATGAATGAACTCTGGGTAAAACTTCTCGCCCTTGGTTATAAAGGTAAATATCTGGTCCGGGATGCAGCTGAATTTGGTGTCCCACAACGCAGAAAGAGGCTAATTCTGCTAGCAGGAATGTCGCGAAATATAAAGTTGCCCCGACGTTCGTTTAAAAGCCGAACGGTAAGACAAACAATAGGAACTCTTTCGGTTGCTGGTGAAAGCGGCGATCTATTGCACGACATGCCGGAGAAACGATCCAACCGTATACGACTGTTAATTGGCAATATTCCTAAAAATGGGGGCAGTCGACTTAGTCTTGGCGAAGAAAACCAGTTAGCTTGTCATAAGAAATGCGACGGATTCAAGGACGTTTATGGACGCCTCGCTTGGGACAAGGTCGCGCCCACTATCACCAGCGGCTGCACCAACCCATCGAAAGGACGTTTTATTCATCCTCAGGAGGATAGGGCTCTGACAGCCCGCGAAGCATCTCTTCTTCAAACATTTCCACCCACTTATTGGTTTCCAGTGGAAAAGGGTAAATGTGCAATCTCCTGCATGATCGGGAATGCAATCCCACCTGAATTTGTAAGAAGGCATGCCAAGGCGATTATTAATTGTTTACGTCGGGAGGAGCTTGATGGTCGTTGATATTGGAGCAGTGAGAGCTGTATTGAGGAGGGTATTGACACCAGATCAGTTCAGCGCCGCCATCGATTCAAATAATGAAGTTATAACTCTCGCGTGTGCGGGGTCAGGAAAATCCACAACCTTGGCATATAGGGTTGCTTGGCTCGTTGCAACGGGAGCAGATCCAAGAGGGATCGTCGCCTTCACATTCACTGATAAGGCCGCCGAATCTATGAAGCGACAGATCTCAAAGGCTTTCAGAGAGTGTGGGTTGGATCCGATGGCTATAGGCGCCATGTACGTCGGAACCGTCCACTCTTATTGTTATTATTTGCTTTCCGTGATGGATTCAAGATACCGGCAAGTTGAGGTTCTTGATGAAAACCGACTCAAATTGTATTTGATGTCACGAAGGGTTCAACTCGGTTTACATGAACTTCAGAATGACCGGGGTGCACGGTACTTCGAGACAATCAAAGAAGTCTCCAATGCCTGGAAGAGTCTTAACGATGAGATGATATCCATCGAAGACATACAGCCCTACGACGAAATACTTGCAACTGTACTCGAACGACTATCTACAGGGCTTCAAATGGATCACTTTATCGATTTTTCCCTTATGGTTCGATTGGCAGTGGAAGCCATTCAAAACGACGATCAACGAGCGGAACAAGCTTTGGAAGGTTTACGTCATTTGATGGTCGATGAGTATCAAGATATAAATCCCTCGCAAGAACAGCTAATTAAGGAGTTACATCAGCGAACGCAGAGCCTCTTTGTAGTCGGAGACGACGATCAGGCTATTTATGCATGGCGAGGAGCCGATGTCAGCAACATCCTAACTTTCACCGAAAGATACCCCGAATGTGATACACCACATACCTTGGCATTTAATTTTCGTAGTACCGAACCAATTGTTCAAGCATCAAGCGATTTTATTGCCGCCGAACTCGGCCCAGAACGAATCACCAAACATCCCACTGCAGGTTCCGATCGTAATCCATCTGATTTTCGCAATCTTTGGTTCCAAACACGATCGGAGGAAGCTAATTGGGTCGTCAATCGTCTCAGTAGCTTACTGGGAACAAAATATATCGAAACGTCAGGAGCGATAAGAGGTCTAACACCCGGAGATTTTGCTATTCTCATGCGATCCACAAGGCAAGCCGAGCAAACGGGAGATCCTTATCATGAAGCATTTACATCCGCGTTAACTACCGCAGGTATTCCGTTCACGTTGGAGTCTGGAGGTGGTGTATTCGAACGACCTCATATTTCAGCTCTTCGTGACGTCTTCGAATTGCTCAGGGATGGATCCCCGAATAGAGAAACGGTCCGAATCATGTTTGATTCGACTGTTTTACCCCTTTTTCCTGAAGCAAGTTTCACCGAGCTTACTCAAGTCATCGGCAATTGGGGACGGAGTATTCATGCGCCAATCGCTGGATCCAGAAGACGTGTCCGCCCACAGCAAATGGTTCACGAGATTTTAGGAGCTTTAGGACTAGGCCGGGCGCCTCTCGATGCAGGCACAATGCATGATCTCGGAATATTTAGTGGCATGATTCAAGATGTCGAATCAGTGTATGTGAGTATCGATACGACACAAAGATACCAAGAAGTTCTCAATTTCCTATGGAACGTCGCGGAGAGTGGATATGACGTTTCAACTGAAGAAGTGCTTCGGAGACCTGATGCAGTTGTTGTTTCTACAGTTCATAAAATTAAAGGCCTCGAATTCCCGATAGTATTCATTGTTGATGCGGAACAACAGCGTTTCCCTCTACGGATAAGGAATTATTCAGGGTGGCTACCGCTACCGGTTATCCAACCCGCTTTGAACCGGAGAGCATATAGAGGATCAATACAAGAAGAGGCAAGACTATTCTATACAGCCCTCACTCGAGGTGAGAGTTGTCTTTACATCACTGGTAGCGAGCATCTCCCAGGTGGGGCTTCAGCAAGAAAACGCTCTTCATTTTCACAAGGTTTGTCGCATCCGAGGCTATACACAGATCCAGATGGAATGCCAGAAGGGTTAATCCAGCACACTCCTATTGCCAGAATTGATGAGACTAGTGTGCCGACAACCTATTCTGAAATCAAAAGTTATTTAAATTGTCCCGCGGATTATAAGATGCGAAAAACTTTTGGGTTCAGTCCTCCGATCCCCGAAATGTTCGGATTCGGCATGACTGTACATGCCACCATTGGGAGATTGCATCAGGGCTTTCATGGACGAAGTCCGACAAATGAAGAGGCTGAAGAGCTTTGCATAGATACTTTTCATCTGAAACATGTACCTCAAAGTAATGACCCTGCTAATCACCCCGGTCCGTTTGAAAGGGCACGCGATAGCGCATCCAGGATGGTAAAGAATTATGTTGAGACTTATGCAAATGATTTTGAACGCCAACATCAAGTAGAAGTTCGCTTTGAGATCCCGTTGCAAATGGCAGTGATTACAGGGGCAATAGATCTAATTTTAAAATACTCCGAAGATGGAACCATTGAAGACGCAACAGTTGTCGATTTCAAGACAATGGCTGGTGGCAATAATCCGGAAGAATCCCCGGACCTTGATTGGACCGAGCTAGCATTACAGGTACAACTTTATGCTAAAGCCGCCCGTGATGTTCTTGGGGAGAATGCCAGAACCGGGGCGGTACATCTCCTAAAAGACAATCAAAGGATTGATATCCCGGTGGATGACCCGGCGGTTGATGCCGCAATAGCGAACGTCGAATGGGCAGTCGATCGAATTTTGGCTGGGAATTATCCACGGCGACCCAGTCCGATGAAGTGCTTCAGTTGTGATTTCAGACAACTCTGCGAACAAACGCCTCAGGAATTTTCGGGTGGAACGCCCCCTCCTCCTATCCACGTTCCGGGAGGCGAATTAATGGTCGGCGCCTTTAGTGATTATCAGATTCGACTCTAACTCGACACCCATTTAATTGAGATCTATGCCTGATAATCTTTCCCCGGTTCAAAGAAGCTATTGTATGTCCCGGGTCAAAGGGAAGGATACAGGAATTGAAAAACAAGTTCGAACTGCGCTTCACCGTCTTGGTCTAAGATACAGAATACACAAGAAAGATCTTGTTGGTAAACCGGATATAGCGTTTATTAAACCTAGAGTTTTGATTTTCATTGATGGTGATTTTTGGCATGGATATCGTTTTCCAGTTTGGAAAGACAAACTCTCTCCTTTTTGGCAAGAAAAAATCAGTAAAACTCGTAAGCGTGATGTGGAAAATTTCAAACTCTTACGCCGCGATGGGTGGAAGGTCATTCGGATTTGGCAACATGAGTTGAAATCGAACTTTCAAAGTTGCATTTCTCGAATCGTCTCCGCAGTGAACAACTCCGAAGAAAAGCCTGACTAGACTTCTAAATTTCAAAGCAAAAATTGGTTATTTCTATATTAGTCGCATATGTATTTTCGTCGAAATCAGGCTAAACGAATCGGTTTTGTGCCAATTGACGGAGTTTTGCAATGGCGATCATATATTTATTATCTCTTGCAGAATAACGCGCAATCTCCTTAACGGGTGCGAAATCACCATAATAAATCTCTTTCCAGTGGCCATCTTCACTTACCTGGATAACGAGTAGTTTGTCGGGGGTCCCGCGGAATCCTATTTGGGTTGCGGCATAATTGGTTTTTATCTGAACTTTTTTACCCGTAGAATCAACGGCATCAAATCCCTCTCCTCCGCGGGGGCCTTTTTTTAGTCCATAATGTTCGATTGCCACCAATTCGCCGAAAGCCCCAAGAAGATTACCTAAGCCCTCCCAACGATAATCTGGAGCCAAATCTTTTAATGTTTTTTGGCAAGCAAAAACTACTGCAATAAGGTGCTGTATGGCATCTAATTGGCTTTTTTCCAATGTTGCCTCCAGATTCACTTTGGTCAATCTTAGCACTCCTATTGTCGCATTGACACACGTTGTTCTATTTTTGACGTCCTACCAAACATCCTGTATTATATCCTTATATGCTACTATACGCATATTAAGAAGGAGAAAAACACCATGCCGGAATCCCAAGTTAAAATTGTGGTATATCCCCAGGACCCCTGCAGCGGCGGCTGAAGCCCCGTAGGGCAATCGTCGGAGACGATTGATGCAATCAAACAGACGGTCGACCGCAAAACCGGCGGCAGCGCCGAGGTTATCAATTTCGAGACCATCGATGCCGAAGACAGCGAATACGCCGAGGTGGTCAAGGTGTTCGATGCCTACGCCATCTGGGGGCTGCCCATGATAGTGATCGACGGCAAAGTGGTTTCCTGGGGCGCCACCCGATTGTCCAAGATAGAAGCGGCGGTGGAAGAGGCGCTTCAGCCGTCAGATACGGCGGGCGCCAAAAGCGGGTAGAAAAAGAACAACTTTAGTTCGATATATAAGGCTAAGGAGATAGAAAGAGGGTGGCCGGTCCGGCCACCCTCTTTCTCGTTCATCGGGGTTGGCTCAACTGCGAGGAACGCCTCGCACGATTTGATCGGTATACTATTCGAGGACGATTGCCCCCTTCGACAGGCTCAGGGCGAACGGTTTTTATAGAAGACAGTCCTCGCAAAGGCAGATTGGGGAGGGCGGGCGGAGGTGGGGTACAATGGCTACAAAAAGAGAGGGCTTTTATGCCAAGTCTGAAAGCATTCTTCAATAACTGGTCTGCCGACATGCCGTTCCATCGTAAGGTCTACCTGGCGATGAGAAATACTAAAATCAAGATCACCAAACACCAAAATTGCTGCGGACACCCTGGCGAGCCGGGTTGCTGAGAGTCTGCAAAGCCCTCGGTCGAGGGCCAGAACAAAGCGGAAGGTGGAACCTCGAGAAGATAGTTTTGGGGAGGGGGCGGAGAAGTGGTGGGTTAGCACCCACCCTACACGTTTGGTTCTGAAGCCATCGGCAAGTTATAATAGTGCTTCACCGACTTAGAATTATTGAGGTTCCGATGCGAAAGAAAGTACTCTATTTTGTCGTTCCGGCGGTCATCCTGATTTTCGGCGGTCTGGTTACCGCCTGCGTACCGAAGACGATATCTCCTACCGACCTGGCCGACGCGAGCCAGATCTTCTCCAACGACTGTGCGAGCTGCCACAAATCCGACCGGACGGGCAGCCACGGCCCGGACATCACCGCCCCGGAATTGAAAGATTACACCCAGGCCAGCCTGGCGGAATTCCTCATCGATCACAAAACAGCGAAGAACCTGACGACAGCTCAGCATTCGGCGTTGGCGGAGTGGTTGAAGGGGCCGTAGGCGCCGCGGTCAGCTTTCAGCTATCAGGTGTCAGCTTTGGAGTCCCAAATAGAACCGGATTCTTCGCGTCCGCTCAGAAAGACAGATCAGGCGCATCGAACTGCGCGAAAGAACATAAAAAAAGAGGGAGCCTCTTAAGGCTCCCTCTCGATTTTTCCCGGGGTTACACGTTAGGGATAGATCTTCAGCACGCCTGCGATATCGCCGTTTTCAAGGCTGCGCTTTTTCAATTCAGTGTCCGAAGCATAGCCATACATGGTCTGTTGGGCGGCAACGTCGGTATAAAGGTCGTTCAGCACCAGCCAGTGCCCGGCTTCATGGGTCATGATGTTCTGGACATCGACGTCGTAGGCGGTGGTATTGGTAAGGAGAGCCAGATCGGGATCACCCGTTACCGTGGCCTGCGACCAGGCGTAACTGGAATTGAGGTTCAGGGCAGTATCGACATCCACGACCTGCTTGGTCCGGGAGTTCGACCAGATGATGGTCACGCCGATGGTATTGGCATTATCCAAAACAGCCCAACCCACGACGTTTTTGTAATCCGGTTGCGCGACATTCAGCCCAGGGGCTAAGGTGGTGGTCAAGCCTTGATAGTCGAAGTACACGCTCGAGGCGGTATCGTTCCAGGTGGCAAAAGACGCGGTGATGCCTTCCTCGGCGTTGCCGACCGGGCTGTTGGAACCGTTGTAGTAGTATTCGACGGTGGAGGTAGCCCAGCGATAGCGGCTGTAGGAATACAAGGCTGGAGCCTTGGATTTGTTGCCGTCGGGTTTAACATCCTGGAATTTGGAATGGATAAACACTATGCGTTCCAGGTCCGGAGGGCCTTGGCCATTATCCGCCGCCGAGACGACGACGGGGGTGGCGAGGACGAGGGCGAGAACGAGCGAAGGCAGCGCCAAAGTAATTTTCTTTTTCATGAGCCACCTCTTACTGAAACTGATTTCATAATATTTCCAATTCGGAGCTAAGTCAAGGGCTCTGCGTGAGAAATAAATTGAAGGTAATAGCCGGGATTTCTGCCGTCTTTGCCCTGGTATTCACCTTCATGCTGCTCCCCGCTGCCAGCACTTTCCCAACTCCGTCAAACGAAATGGAAATGAACAAACTGCAATATATGCCAGTGGCGCTGACGGTAAGCGGCGGGACAACGGGTAACCTGGAAGAATACGGAAAGCGTGGCGCATTCGGTCACCAGCAACACCGGTTTGTTCGACATCGGATACATCGAACCAGGCGAGAGCTGCAATTTTACCTTTAACGCACTGGGGACTGGCGGGGATGATGACCGACGGGTGCAATTGACTAGATCCTCGTCAAAGCAGAAATAAGCAGCCGGTGTTTTCCGCCGGCTGCTTTGTTTTTTGGAATCGGACTCGGTGGCTAACAATGTGGGCCAGGTTTGTTGGGGCTTGTGGAAATCGAGATTATACTGAATGTATCAATGTCAGGAGACCATGATGAAGAATAACTTGAAAACGATCCTGGGTATTTCCGCCATCGGCCTGATGCTGGTTTTGGCATCGATACTCGCCGGCTGCGGCTCGTCCAACTCGCCTAACACCATAACGATGAAAAACCTCCAGTACGTGCCCAAGACACTGACGGTGAGCGTGGGTACAACGGTAACCTGGAAGAATACCGACGGTGTCGAGCATTCGGTCACCAGCACCACCGGGCTTTTCGACAGCGGGCTGTTCAACCCGGGCGGCAGCTATACCTACACGTTCAATACAGCCGGGACTTATAACTACTACTGCACGATACACCCCGGCATGACCGGTACGATCATCGTCCAATAAATCGGGCCGATCGATCGGGCGAAAGGGGAGGAGTGTGCACTCCTCCCCTTTTTTGTGCGAATTTCCAGTCGCAAGCATAAACATTAAAAAATCTCTTGCCATCCCTAAGCTCGGCTCATAGAATGTTCTTTAGATGCTGATAAAAGAAGGAGAAGCCCGATGAAAGCGATCGTGGTCTACGAATCCTTGTGGGGCAATACGGCGGCTATCGCCCACACCATCGGGGATGGGCTGGGATCTGGGACCCGGGTGATGTCGACTTCAGAGGCAACGCCCGAGGTCATTAAAGACGCCGATTTTCTGGTGGTCGGATCGCCGGTAATGGGATTTTCGGTACCCAATGAAAAGATGATCGCGGGCATACAGGTGAAACCGGGCAGCGCCTCGATTCCACCCGACCTGTCCCAGACCCCGATGCGGACATGGCTTGATGGTCTGGCACCTGGACAAAAGCCGTTCGCCGCGTTCGAAACCCGGGTGAAGGGGCCGTGGGGCAAGGCGACGCCGGTCATCGAAGAGAGCATGAAGAAGCTCGGCTACCGGAAGGCCAGCGAAGCTCAAAAGTTCATCGTAGAGGGCACGCAGGGACCGCTGAAGGACGGGGAGATCGAACGGGCGCGGCAATGGGGCGCCGAACTCAGCCGGTGGTAAATGGCGGGTGACACCTCTTGCTTCACCTGCGGACCAAAAAGCCCGGCGGCAAACGAGAATTCTGCTCGTGGCGCTGGTATTGCTCAATGTGGCAGATGCCGTCATCTCCCAGTTCATTGTCCAAAGCGGAGCCGGCACCGAAGGGAATCTGCTGCTGTCCTACTGGGTAACCAGGAGAGAATTCGTCTTGATCAAGGCCGGGGCAAGTGCACTCGCGGCCATTCTCCTCTGGGACCTGTCACGCCGCGCGCCTAGACCAACACTGGCAATCACCGCTTTAATCGTCGCAATCTACGTTATCATCGTGTTTTGGAATATCCTGGTGGCTTCAAGGGCGGCCTGAACTTTTCGGGTGGCAGACGCTGCCGTGATAGCCTAGAATACGGCCATGAAAGCGCTCATCCAGAGAGTCTCCCAGGCTCAGGTCACTGTTGATGGCGACGTCATCGGCAGCATTGGTGGCGGACTGGTGGTGCTGGTGGGGGTGGCGGTCGGGGACGAAAAGGCGGACATCGAGTACCTGGTGAACAAGATCGTCAACCTCAGGATCTTCGCCGACGCCGAATCCAAGTTCAACCTGTCGCTGCTCGACGTCAAGGGCGAACTACTTTTAATAAGCCAGTTCACACTTATCGCCGACACCAGAAAGGGACGCCGGCCGTCTTTCACCGATGCGGCGCCGCCCGAGTCCGCCGAGTTTATGTTCGACGAGTTCGTGGCGGAGGCGAGGAAGACTGGCGTCAAGGTGGAAACCGGTAGGTTCCAGGCGCATATGTTTGTCGAGCTGGTCAACGACGGCCCGGTGACGATCATGCTGGACTCAAGCGACAGGTTCCGGCCGAGAGGATAGTATGGAACAAAAAGAACTTACCGACGGTATCATCACCCTCCGCCCATTACGGATGTCCGATGCTCTGGAGGTGATGCTCGCGGTTCAGGAAACGATGGATTCGCTTAGGCTGTGGATGCCGTGGGCGCACCCGGATTATTCGATAGCCGAAAGCGAAGGCTGGATCAAAAACGCCACGAAGTCCTGGTCGGAGGGTTCAGCCTACGAGTTCGCCATCACCGACGCTCAGGACGGGTCATTTATCGGCGGCTGCGGGCTCAACCACATCAACACGATAGATAAGGTCGCCAACCTTGGGTACTGGGTCCGGAGCAGCCGGCAGCGGCATTGGGCTGCGAGCCGGGCGACAAAGCTACTGATCAAATTCGGGATAGACGAATTGAAGTTTAACCGCATCGAGATCCTGGCGGCGGTAGAAAACACAGCCAGCCGGAAGACCGCCGAAAAAGCCGGGGCTTTCCGAGAGGCGATCATGCGCCACCGCCTTTTATTGCCGGACAAAGTTCACGACTCATTCCTGTTTTCGATAATTCCGGATGATATCGCTTAGCATTTGTGATTATTTAACATTTTGGGTATTTCAAACTTAAAACTTAGGGAGGGCAAAAGCCCTCCCTAAGTCCTTTGTTTTATAGCTTGATTCTTACGGCTGATAGCCGTCGGTCAATGTACCCAGGAAAGCCACGATATCGTCCACCTGCTGGTCGGTAAGTCCCAATTGGCCGAAGGTTCGGGGCATGGGCGGCATGTGCCGATGAACGTTTTGCGGTACTTCGGATGGCGGCCAGCCGGCGCTGGCTACATCGCGGGTATTATTGAACATCACGACTTCTTTGAGGGTGGTGAAGACGCCGTTGTGTTCGTAAGGCGCCGTGACCGCGCAATTGCGTAATGACGGAATCTTGAACTTGCCGTCTTGTTTTGCCGCGTCTGCTTCCAGAACACCGATGCTCCTTAAATAGTCCCCGAGACCTCGGTCAACATATGACGTTCCAGCCGGGTTAAGGGTCTTGTTCAGGAAGTAAAACGGTAATTCGGGATTTGCCGGCGCCCCGACGTTTTGGTAGCCGAAATTGGTGAAGAGCGACGGCGACAGTATTTCATCCGCCGAAACTGCGTGACAGTTTATGCATTTGGCT
The DNA here is from genome assembly GCA_050859015.1 of Dehalogenimonas sp. GTDB lineage: Bacteria > Chloroflexota > Dehalococcoidia > Dehalococcoidales > Dehalococcoidaceae > Dehalogenimonas. The sequence goes on along the minus strand of CP139473.1, from coordinate 5,140 downwards.
CCCATCATCGTCGTGTTCGTGAAGAGCATGTAGCCGCTCATTTCTGACTCGTTTAAGGTTGCCAGCCCTTTCTTCCAATAATCGAATTTGGAAGTGAACGAATTGACCTCGGCAGAACGCTCGTAGGCAGCAATGGCCTCGGAAATGTAAATGTAAGCCTGATCAAAGTCTTCAAAGGCTTTTTTACCAAAAACATCCCTGAAGAGATCGGCATAATCAGATTGACGTACTGCAAGAACGACCTGCTTCATGTCGGGATTGTGCATTTCAAGCGGATTCAGGAAGGGACCCCGCGCCTGCTCCTCGAGATCATCAGCGCGCCCGTCCCAGAACAAACCTCCGACATACATGCCTTCCATGACTCCTGGACGGATAGTGGGATCGAAATGCAGCGCGGGGCTGAACATGACGTAAGAAACACTAGGTGCATTCCGTTCTCCCAACCTGCTCGGTACAGCCCCCTGGGACACCGCTCCACCATTCGGATCGGCGAATCCAGAGCCAGGATCATGGCATGTTGCGCAGGATTGTCCTGCTGGTTTTGAAAGTTTTGTATCAAAAAAGATGTTTTTGCCGAGTTGTTGGATGGGCGTCAATCCGTCACCCGACTGAGCCGAGATAGAATGTAATGGCGCCAGTGTAAATGTAAATACGCCAGTGAGGATCAGCAGCACCAACCGTTTCTTTTTCATGGCTCCTCCTTTTTGAATAACTATATTCTCCCTAACCTTATGTATGATTGCTCCTTAGACCAACAGTGGCAATTGGTAATTCTACGTAAAAACAGCCAAGTTTCTTACCTATTTATAGTTGCTGCACATTTTGACAGCCAAGACTAACACTTATATAATTTATTGCAAAGAGTCGCAATAACGATGAGTTGCAATAACATCCTCAAAGCCAAGGGCTATCGCCTCACCCCGCAGCGGAGGGTGATCCTCGATATCCTTCACCACGAGGGGGCTCACCTGACCGCCGACGCTCTCTACGAGCAGGTCAAGGACAAAGTGGCTGGAGTCGACCGATCGACGGTTTACCGCACCCTCGAACTGCTGGAGAGCCTGGGGCTGGTGGTCAAGGCCGAAATTCACGGCGCCCACGTTTACCACCACTCCGAGGAAGGGCACCACCATCATTTGAAGTGTCGCGTTTGCGGCAAGGTCGCTGAATTACCGGAAGAGTCGCTGGAAGTTCTAAGTAAAACTCTACGCGACCAATACGGTTTCATCGCCGACATGCACCATCACGTCATAACCGGCCTTTGCCCCAGTTGCAGCCAAGCAGAAAGCACCAAGCGCTAGGTTTTAACGTCAATGCACATCCCAGACGGTTTTTTGAACCTTCCTACCCTCGCCGCTACCGGCGCCATATCGGCCGGTACGATCGGCACGGCTGTTAAAGTAGCCTCCAAAAAGATCGGCGAGAAGCAGGTGCCGCTGATGGGCATGCTGGCGGCGTTCATTTTTGCCGCCCAGATGTTCAATTTCCCGGTGGCGGGGGGAACATCAGGACACCTCATTGGCGCAGCTCTGTGCGCCATCCTCATCGGACCGTGGGCGGGGGTCATTATCATGTCGGCGGTGCTCATCGCCCAGGCGCTGATTTTTCAGGACGGCGGCCTGGCGGCATTGGGCGCCAACATACTGAATATGGGCGTCATCGCCGTTTTCGGCTCGTATTTTATCTATAGACTTCTAACCAAAATTTTACCCGACAGTAGGCGGAGTAAACTGGCCGGAGCCATGATCGCGGGATGGTTCTCGGTCATGCTGGCAGCGCTAGCGGCGGCTTTTGAACTGGCTTCTTCAGGCGCCTCTCCTTTCGAGGTGGTCGGACCCGCAATGCTGGGCATCCACGCGCTGATCGGCATCGGTGAAGGGTTGATAACTACTCTTGTGCTCTCGGCCGTGGTGGCATCCCGCGCCGACGTTCTCCAAATGGAGCGGATATGAGCTTCAAAAAATGGTGGCTCATAGGCCTGGGTGTCGCCCTCCTCCTTGCTACAGTGTCACCGCTGGCATCTGGTTCACCCGACGGGCTCGAGAAAGTGGCGGATCAACAAGGGTTCATTGGGGATGCGACCCAATCGCCGTTCCAGATCGCCGCGGGCTACCTCTTCCCGGGCATTCATAACGAGACAGTGGCGACGATAGTGGCGGGATGGTTGGGGGTGCTGGTGGTGTTCGGAGCGGTTTTTGGTATCGGGCGCTTAATCGCCAGAAAGCGAACCTGATCACCCTCTCCTTTAATTCCTCTTCCATCGAGGGCGAGGAAAATGGAATGACATGAGACACAGCTTTTTAGACAAATACAGCCATCTCATGAGCCCGGTCCACCGGCGGGATCCGAGGGTGAAGTTCCTTTTGTCGCTGTTATTCATCATCGCGGTTGTAGTAACACCATCGGGAAGCTGGTTGGCGTTTGCCGCTTATCTCGGCATTCTCGTAGCCGTTTTTGCCATCTCGAGAGTGCCGTTAGGATACGTCATCAAGCGGTCATTGATCATCCTGCCATTCGTGCTGTTGCTCGGCGCGGTAAACATTTTCACCCGGCCCGGAACCGAATTGTCCAGCCTGAACATTTTCAGTTGGCACCTTGGAATAACCGACGGCGGCCTAATTTTCATCGGGACACTGTTGGCTCGGAGCTGGCTCTCAGTGCTGGCTCTGATCCTATTGACTTCCACAACCTCGCTGCCAGCGCTGTTAAAAGGCATAGAGAGATTGGGCGCGCCTAAGGTCATCGTGATGATCCTATCTTTCATGTACCGGTATCTGTTTTTACTGATCGATGAGGTGCTGCGGATGAAGAACGCCCGCGACTCCCGGTCGGTGGGTAATCCGTCTACCGGGTTCCGGGCTAAAACCGTCGGCTCAATGATCGGCAGCCTTTTTATTAGGTCTTACGAACGGGGAGAGCGCGTATATGCCGCGATGGCGGCGCGGGGTTTCGACGGGCAATCGCGCACTCTCGACGAACTGGCGATGGACCGCATCGATATGATGGCTGGCGTCGCCCTTTCACTGTTACTGCTATTACCCCTAGCTTTGAGCCTGCTGCGATGAACGGTCCTGTGATCCGCCTCGACGACTTGACCTACGCCTACCCCGATGGCCGAAAAGCGCTCGAAGGCATCAGTCTATCGATCAGCAGAGGCGAGAGTGTTGCCATCGCCGGAGCTAACGGCGCCGGCAAATCAACTCTTTTGATGCATCTTAACGGCATCATCCACGGCACTAACGGCGCGGTGAAAATCTCAGGCGTCCCGGTCATCGCGGCCAACCTGAAAACCATCCGCGCCAGAGTTGGAGTGGTCTTCCAAAATCCGGACGACCAGCTTTTCTGCCCCGAGGTTTTTGATGATGTAGCCTTCGGGCCGATCAACATGGGCTTGCCGGAAGATGAGATCAAGAAGCGTGTCGACGAATCGCTGGCGGCCGTCGGATTGTCCGGTTATGAGAAGAGGAGTTCCCACCATCTCAGCCTCGGGGAGAAGAAGCGGATCGCCCTGGCATCGGTGCTTTCGATGCACCCAGAGGTTTTGGCCCTCGACGAGCCGTCGTCCAACCTGGACCCCGCTGCCAAGTGGGGGCTTATCCAACTGCTGAAATCCATCGATGTGACCAAAATTGTCGTGTCTCACGACCTGGAACTGATTGAAGCGCTTTGCCCGCGATTGGTCATCATGAAAAAGGGCAAAATCCTGGCCGAAGGCAAGACCTGTGAGATTATGAAAAATAGGGATCTATTGGTGGCGGGGGGATTGGCGGCGCCGGATTAATTACTTCCCGTTCAGGCGGTTTTCAATGTCATTCAGCTTGCGCTTCAACAGCGGATTGTATTCGGCTTCTTGCTCGATCTTGTCGCAGGCATGAGACACGGTGGCGGCGGTACGGTCGCCAACCAGTTTGCCGATCTCACCCAATGACCACATCTTCTGGTTCTTCATCACGAACATCGCCACCTGCCGTGCCGCGGCGGTTTCCTTGTCGCGCTTGCGGCCTAACAGGTCTTCGACGGTCAATTCGAAGCACTCGGCCACGGCAGCCAAAAGCAGTTGTGGCTCCGAGGGTTTGGTTTCCTCAGCCAGCGCCAGGTTCTTCAAGGCGCGGCGGGCCATGTCCGGCGTGATAGCCGAACGTAGCAATCTCGAATAAGCCAGGACACGGTTGAGGTTCCCCTCAAGTTCGCGGATATTACGGATGACCTCGGAAGCCATGTAGTCAAGGACATCAGGCGCAAGTTCGGCGCCGGCTTCTTCCGCCCTCGCTTTAAGGATCGAAAGGCGCATCCTCTCGTCCGGTGGCGCGATCTCAGCGGTCAAGCCCCATTCGAAGCGGGAGCGCAGGCGGTCTTCCATCTGGAGAATAGCGCGTGGCGGGGAGTCGGCGGAAAGAACGATCTGACGCCCCGAATTATGCAATTCGTTAAAGGTATGGAAGAAAGTCTCCTCGGTCTGAGCTTTGCCGGCAATGAACTGAACATCGTCGACCAGGAGGACATCGACGCAGCGGTACTTTTCGCGGAACTCGTCAGCCCGCCGGTCCTTCAAGGCGGCGACAAATTCCGAGGTGAACTGCTCGCCGGAGACGTACCGGACTGTTTTGCCGGTGCGCTCGGCAGCCTGACCGATGGCTTGAAGCAAGTGGGTCTTCCCGAGTCCGGATCCACCGTGGATAAAGAGAGGATTATAGCCTTCACCCGGTTTCTGGGCGGCGGATAGGGCGGCAGCATGCGCCAGCCTGTTGGCGTTACCTACGATAAAGGTATCGAAATCATAGCGGGGATTGAACCGGCAGCCCTCGGCTCTGGTCGAGGCGTTTTCAGCCTTCGGAGCCGCCGCCAAAGTCTTGCCGCTCCCAGCGACCTGGAAGGCGATGCGCAGACCGTTGCCCGGAAGCAGCCGCATCAGCGTGTTTTCGATCAAGGAGCGCTGGTTCTGCTCCAGGTATTCGGCGACAAAGCTATTGGGCACCCCGACAGTGAAGCACCCGCCTTCGTAAGCCACGCCGGTAGTCCTGGCGTACCAGGTCCGGAAGTTCGGCCGGGACAACTGGCATTCCAGAGCCCCTAGAGCTGTCTCCCATATTTTGTCGGCGTTGTTAGAGGTCGCCGCAGGGTCTGTTACCAAAATATATCT